>JAFAMT010000293.1 GCA_019233085.1 Herbaspirillum sp. | reverse complement strand
CTGTTCACGTGTGCTCATGTCGATCTCCTTTGTGGTCAATGATGAAGTGTTGAAACCCGTGTTCGATGTCGAATTCCATGACTTCATAGTAGGCCTGCATGCGCAGAGCAACAATGTCTTATATAAGATATCTGTAAAATTTTTATACCAATAAATTCAATAACTTACGATTGCAATTTTGCGATACGAAACGAAAACCCGGAGAATGAAAAAGCATTTTGATGCAGCGCACTCGCACTTTTCACGATACGAAAAGCAGATTGCGCATCGTAAAAAATCGTCAGGTGAAAAGAGTTCACGCTGAATTTTCCTGCCGGCTCTTGCGCCGCATGGCACTTTCCCTTGCGGCGCCAGGCCAGGCGAGGCAAGCGCACAGCGGCTTTTCGTTCTGCTTATCTGTTTTGCAGCCGGCGCCGGGCCGCGGTTGTTTAATCCTTGAATAAGGGACAGAATAAGCGCCAACCTAATCCAACCGGCGATCCAACGCCGCACCGTCTTCATGCATTACGCCCTGGACATCCGCACTTTCCTATTCAGTCATTATTTCTATACGGGGGTGCGGATCGCAATCGGGGTCGTTGGCCTGACCATGCTGGTCTTCAATGTGGCCGACATGCCCACCACCATGACAGTGTTCCTGGGTGCGCTGTGCACCAGCCTGATGGACCTGCCCAGTCCGCTGCGCCACAAGTTCAACGAGATGCTGGCCGGCGTGCTGCTCTGTACGGTGGTGATGCTGGTCATCAGCCTGTGCGCACCGGTGCCGTGGCTGGTCAATGCGATGATGGTGGTGGTGAGCTTCTTCGCCAGCATGATGGTGGTCTATGGCAAGAAGACCATGCCGCTGCAATTCGCCGCGCTGATGGTGATGACCTTGTCGATGGAAAACCAGGTGCCCATCGCGGACGCCTTCCTGCATGCCGGACTGTTCCTGGGCGGCGGCCTGGGTTACCTGGCCTATTCGATGGTGGTGTCGTGGTTCCTGCGTCGTCGCATCAAGCAGCAGGTGCTGGCCGAGGCGCTCTTCGAGCTGGCGCGCTACCTGCGCATCAAGGCTGACTTCTATGATGTGCGGCACGACCTGGCCGGCCAGTTCAACCAGCTGGTGCGCCAGCAGATCGTGGTGGCCGACAAGCAGCAGGCCTCGCGCGACCTGATCCTGCGCGACATGCACACCAAGCAGGATGGCCTGCTGGTGCAGGTCCACCTGTCGATGCTGGAACTCTACGAGCAGGTCCTCTCCACCCATGCCGACTACGCCATGCTGCGCCAGCACTTTGGCGATGGCGATGTGATGATCTTCCTGCGCGACCTGGCCTACAAGGCCGCCCTGGACATCGAATCGATCGCCTATGCGGTCACCCGCAAGAAGGCCTCCGAAGCCACCGTCAACTACAAGGCCGAGCTGCGCGCGGTGCAGTTCGAGATGCAGGAGCTGGCCCTGCCCGGCCCGCGCCAGGCCTCCCAGGAGGCGCTCACGCTCTTGCGCGTGACCTACAACAAGATCCGCGACATCATCGAGTTCATCGACCAGCTCCACCAGGCCACCCGCAATCCGGTCGATCCGCTGCCCATCCTGCCGGGCTCGGACATGACGCCCTTCCTGACCCAGCAGAAGTTCAAGTTCAACATGCTGCTGGTGAACCTGCGCTGGCAGTCGCCGATCTTCCGCTTTGCCATCCGGGTGGCGCTGGCGGTGGCCACGGGCCTGTGGATTTCCAACCTGCTGCCCTATATGGCGCATGGCTACTGGATCGTGCTGACCATCGTCATCATCCTCAAGCCCAACTTCAGCGCGACCAAGCAGCGCATGGCCGATCGTCTCATCGGCACCATCATCGGCTGCCTGGTGACGATGCTGATCCTGCACTTCGTGCACAACCCGGCCGGCCAGCTGGCCGTCCTGTTCGCCGCCAGCGTGGCCGCCCCCGCCTTCACCTATGTGAAGTACCGCTATACCGCCATCGCCGCCTCGATCCAGATCCTGATGCTGCTCAACCTGCTGGTACCGGCCGGCCACCAGGGTGTCATTGGCGAACGGCTCATCGACACCGTCATCGGCGTGCTCATTGCCACCGTCTTCAGCTATGTGCTGCCGGCCTGGGAATACCGCGACCTGCCCAAGCTGCTGCGCAACGTGCTCAAGTCCAGCCAGCGCTACCTGACCGCCAGCCGCGACATGCTCGAAGGGAAGGTGCAGGACGATTTCTTCTATCGGGTCTGCCGCAAGGGATTCATGGATAGCCTGGCGGCGCTGATCTCGGCGCTGGTGCGCATGATGGACGAGCCGGCGACCAAGCAGCGCGCCGTGCGCGAGCTGAACCGCTTCATCGTGCAGAACTACCTGGTGGCGGCCCATATCGCCGCGCTGCGGCTGATGCTGCGCCGGCACCAGGAAAACCTGCCGCAAGCGTCGGTAGCCCGCATCATCGAAGAGACCTACCTGGAGGCCAGCCAGCACCTGGCCGAGGCACAGCGCCTCCTGGCGCCCAAACCCAGGCAGCGCGGCGGCGCCGTCACGGTGTCACCACCGGCGCCTGAAGAAAAGGCCTTGTCAGGCAAGATAGAACTGGTCGGCCCGCTGCCCGAGGAACCCTTGCCGGCCGAGGCCAGCGCCTGGACCGGCTGGGACAACCTGCGTCGCCGTACCAGCCTGCTCAACCAGGACCTGCGGGAGATCGTGGCCCAGACGGCCGCCATCGACAAGATCCTGCGCAAGGACTAGCCCTGGCCGCCAGGTGCGGCATCACATCACCACGGCACCCGCAGCAGCATCAGACCGCCAGGATGCGGTGCAAGCGCTTCTGGTCGAACATGCGCGAGTCCGCTACCCGCAAGAGGGTTTCCACATCCAGCCCGTCAACGGGATAGAGCGAGATGCCGAAGGAGGCATCGATCACGTACTGGTTGCCATCACGCCCCTCGATGGGCCTGTTGACGGCATGGCGGATCTTGTCGGCGATACCACGCGCGACCTCGATATCACTCACCCCGTGCAGGTAGACCACGAACTCGTCGCCGCCGAAGCGAGCTACCGAGTCGTCATGGCGCAAGGTGTGCTGCAGGCGTTCGGCAACGCCGATGAGAACGCGATCCCCTTCGTCATGACCGAATTCGTCGTTGACCGCCTTGAAGCGATCCAGGTCGACGAACAGCAGGGCAAACTGCAAGGGGTTGGATTCGGAGGCATTGCGGCGGCGGAAATCGATCTGCGCAATCAGCGAGTCGCGATTGAGCACATTGGTGAGGCGGTCGGTGCGCAGGTTGCGCTCCATTTCCTGGAAGCTCTGCGCCAGCTGGCCGATTTCGTCGTTGCGGTCGATGTTGAGCGCCGGGAAGGGGCTGCCATTGCCGATGCTCTTGGCCGCCGCAGTCAGCTTGCGGATATCGCGCAGCACCCAGCGCAGCAACAGGAAACCGATCACGAAGGTCAGGCAGACCGCCAGCATGCCCAGCAACAGCGTCTGGTAGATGCCGCTGGTCACCGATCCCAGGAAATCCGAGCGCGGCGCGGCACTGATGGCCAGCCAGTCGAGGCCGGCCTCGTCGTGATGCAGGCGGAACGCCACCTCGATCTTGCTGCCTTCCTGGCGCGCGCCGAGCAATTCCAGCTTGCCCGGTTCTGGCCGATGTATCGCCAGGTGGCGCCGGACCTCCTCAAAGGCCTGCTGCACCAGTGGCGACTGGCTCTGGCTGGCATTGAAGCGCTGCAGCACAGGCGGCTGCCCGGTGAACTGGTACAGCTCTTCCTCTACCGAACTGGCGATCATGTCACCCTTGAGCTCGGTCACGAAGGCCACGCCATGGGCGCTCAGCGGCAACTGGCGCAACAGGTTGTTCAACGGCTGCAAGCCGATACTGCTGTTGGCCACGCCCATGAGCTTGCCGTCGGCGTCGTAGATGGGCTTGGAGAGATTGATCCCCAGCACGTGCTTGAGGCGGAAATCGGCATAGACCGATGACCAGGTCTCGTGCCCCCGCTGCACCGCCTGCAGATACCAGGGGCGTTGGCGCGGCTCGTAGTCCTGGGTGGCGATGAGCTTCATCTCGGTGCCGGGCCCGCGCAACTGGTAGACGTAGTTCTGGCCTTGCGGCTCGCGCACGCTGTACATGAAGGTAGTGGGGCTTTCCTGCTTGACCCCGATGAAGCTGCCGTCGACACCGCCGAAGTAGACATAGCTGGGATCGTCGAACAGGGAATTGGCCAGCCACAGCCGCTCCTCGAGCTGCTTGCGGTCGGTCGGGAACGGCAGTACCGCCGGGGCTTGCCCAGGCTCAGCCGGCGGCACCGGCGGCGGCGCCACCACGTTGAGGCTTTCGCGCGCACCCATGGTCTGGCGATCGATGGACTGGCTCACCCGCCCCATCACCTCGGTCAGCGCATTACGCGCCAATACCTCGGTGGCGTCGTCACCGGCACGGTAGAGGAACCATCCTATGGTCAGCACCAGGCACGCCATCAGGAAGATGAACGGCAGCACGAACAGCCGTTGCAAGGACGATTGTTTCAGGATCGCCCCCTTTCTTCAGTGCGCTCACCGCTGCTGCCAGCGTATCCAAACCTGAGCATGAAATCCTTACTGCCCGGACACCTCGGCATCCTGGCGATCACTGCTTGGGCCTGCGCCCCCTGTCCACGATGCACCTCTGTTCTTGCATGCTTGGTACATCTTCCTGGGTGGATGTAAATATCACATTCACACTGGCTTGGGGAATCATTTTTGCAATGCAAGACAGGAAACATTGCCAGGAGAAGCATACCAGCACCGGATTCATGAACATTTGATCAACTAAATTAGTTGTATGACAATTATTCATTCCATCGAGCGCTAAGCTGATCATGACCTCGCCCCGAACTACAGGCGAAAAAAACGGTGGATGCGCAAGCGCACATCCACCGTCGATGACCACGGGGCTTCGCTTATTGCTTCTCGAAGCTCAACTGGCCATTGCGTACATCCACATGCACCACATCTTTGGGGCCGAAGCTGCCGGCCAGGATCTGCTTGGACAGCGGGTTCTCGATCTCCTGCTGGATGGCACGCTTGAGCGGGCGCGCACCATAGACCGGATCGAAGCCAGCCTCGGCGATCTTCTGCAAGCCGGCCTCACTGATCTGCAGGCCGATCTCCAGCTTGGCCAGGCGCTGCTCCAGGATGCGCAGCTGGATCTTGGCGATGGCGCCGATGTTCTTGGCGTCCAGCGCGTGGAAGACCACGATCTCGTCGACCCGGTTGATGAATTCCGGGCGGAAGTGCGTGCGCACCTCGGCCATCACGGCCAGCTTCACCAGGGCCGGGTCGCTGTCTTCCATGCTCTGGATCTTGTGCGAACCCAGGTTGGAGGTCATCACGATGACCGTGTTCTTGAAGTCCACGGTACGGCCCTGGCCATCGGTCATGCGGCCATCGTCGAGCACCTGCAGCAGCACGTTGAAGACATCCGGGTGCGCCTTCTCGATCTCGTCGAGCAGGATCACGCTATAGGGCTTGCGCCGCACCGCCTCGGTCAGGTAGCCGCCCTCTTCATAGCCCACATAGCCCGGCGGCGCGCCGATCAGGCGGGCCACGGAATGCTTCTCCATGAACTCGCTCATGTCGATGCGGATCATCGCCTCCTCGGTGTCGAACAGGTAGGAGGCCAGCGCCTTGCACAGCTCGGTCTTGCCCACCCCGGTGGGGCCCAGGAACATGAAGGAACCGTAAGGCTTGCTGGGGTCGCCCAGGCCGGCGCGCGAACGGCGGATGGCGTCGGATACGGCCACGATGGCCTCGTCCTGGCCCACCACGCGTTCGTGCAGCACGTCTTCCATGTGCAGCAGTTTTTCACGCTCGCCCTGCATCATCCGTGACACCGGGATACCGGTGGCGCGGGCCACGATCTCGGCAATTTCCTCGGCGCCCACCTGGGTGCGCACCAGCTTGGGCTTCTCGGCGGTCACACCGGCGGCATCCTTCTTGTTCTGCACCTCCAGCGCGGCTTCCAGCTCGGCCAGCTTGCCGTACTTCAGTTCCGAGACCTTCTGCCAGTCGCTCTTGCGGGTGGCCTCCTCCATCTGCAGGCGCACCTTCTCGATTTCTTCCTTCAGTTGCTGGCCGCCCTGGGCGGTCGATTTCTCGGCCTTCCAGATTTCTTCGAGGTCGGCGTACTCGCGCTCAAGCTTGAGGATTTCTTCCTCGATCAGTTGCAGGCGCTTCTGCGAGGCTTCATCCTTCTCGCGCTTGACGGCTTCGCGCTCGATCTTGAGCTGGATCAGGCGACGGTCCAGCTTGTCCATCACTTCCGGCTTGGAATCGATCTCGATCTTGATCTTGGAGGCGGCCTCGTCGATCAGGTCGATGGCCTTGTCCGGCAGGAAGCGGTCGGTGATATAGCGGTGCGACAGCTCGGCCGCGGCCACGATGGCCGGGTCGGTGATGTCCACGCCATGGTGCACCTCGTACTTCTCCTGCAAGCCACGCAGGATGGCGATGGTGGCTTCCACGCTGGGCTCGTCGACCAGGATCTTCTGGAAGCGGCGCTCCAGGGCGGCATCCTTCTCGATGTACTGGCGATACTCGTCCAGGGTGGTGGCGCCCACGCAATGCAGTTCGCCGCGCGCCAGGGCCGGCTTCAACATGTTGCCGGCGTCCATGGCGCCTTCGGCCTTGCCGGCACCGACCATGGTGTGCAGCTCATCGATGAAGACGATGGTCTGGCCTTCATCCTGGGCGATTTCCTTCAAGACGGCCTTGAGGCGCTCCTCGAATTCGCCGCGATACTTGGCGCCGGCCAGCAGGGCCGCCATGTCCAGCGACAGCACGCGCTTGGACTTGAGGCTATCCGGCACCTCGCCGTTGACGATGCGCTGGGCCAGGCCTTCGACGATGGCGGTCTTGCCCACGCCGGGTTCGCCGATCAGCACCGGGTTGTTCTTGCTGCGCCGTTGCAGCACCTGGATGGCGCGGCGGATTTCATCGTCGCGGCCGATCACCGGATCGAGCTTGCCGGCACGGGCGCGTTCGGTCAGGTCCAGGGTGTATTTCTTGAGGGCTTCGCGCTGGCCTTCGTCCTGCTGCGAGGACACCGAGGCACCGCCGCGCACGGCCTTGATGGCCGCTTCCAGCGACTTGCGGGCCAGACCGTTGTCGCGCGCTGCACGGCCGGCATCGGACTTGTCGTCCACCAGGCCCAGCAGCACCATTTCGCTGGCGACGAACTGGTCGCCATGCTTTTGTGCTTCCTTGTCGGCCAGGTTGAGCAAGGCCATCAGCTCGCGGCCGACCTGCACTTCGCCGCCGTTGCCGGAGACCTGCGGCAGGCGCTTCAGGGCCGCCTGCAAGGCAGTGGTGAGGCCGTTCACATTGACGCCGGCGCGCTGCAACAGCGAGCGCGCGCCGCCATCGTCCTGGTTCAGCAGCGCCAGGATGAGGTGGACCGGTTCGATATATTGATTGTCGTGGCCGACTGCCTGGGATTGCGCATCGGCCAGCGCTTCCTGCAATTTGGTGGTGAGTTTGTCGAGACGCATGGTTCGCTCCAATTTTTCAATAGTATGAAAATTGGGCCGCCGGTTTGATTTTCAAGCAATGATCGTGCCGTCGGGTTTGATCTGCATCAGGTCGACCATTGGCGGCATGCCGGCGGGTCTGAGGGATTGCAACATCGACAATTACGCCGCCCCCTCCCCCGTATCTTGCTAGGTGGCCCGTCCCGCCGCCACACCCTGCATTTCCTCGCGCAGGTTCCCCAGGCGGTCCAGCGCCTGGTGGTCGTCCTCCAAGGACTTGTCCACGCTTGCATGCATCCAGTCGACCCAGGTGCTGATCTTGGCGTCCAGGTACTGGCGCGACGGGTACAGGGCATACACCCCCATGTTCTGCAGGCGGTGCTGCGGCAACACCCGCACGATGGTGCCGCTGCGCAAGGCATCCACGGCCGAATAGATGGGCAGGACCCCCACGCCCATGCCCTCGCGGATGGCAGTCAGCATGGCCTCGGCCACGTTGACCTGGAAGTTGCTCTTCACGGCGATCACCGCCCCGCCGCCCGGACCTTCCAGCACCCATTCGTCCAGCGGTGAAATGGGGCTGACCAGCTGCAGGCAGACATGGTGCAACAGGTCGGCCGGCTGCTGGGGGACGCCGTATTTCTCCAGATAGGCCGGCGAGGCGCACAGCATGCTGAAGGTGGTCCCCAGCTGCCGGTAGATCAAGCCCGAATCGGGCAGTTCGCGCGCCAGCACCAGCGAGACGTCATAACCCTCGTCGAGCATGTCGGGGATGCGCTGGGCCAGGGTCAGTTCCACGGCCACATCCGGATAACGCTTCTGGTAGCCCGAAATGGCCGGGATCACGTAACGCTGCCCAAAACTGGTCATCGCATGGATTCGCAAACGGCCCGAGGGCTTCACATAGGCAGCACCCGCCTCGGCCTCGGCTTCCTCGACATAGGACATGATCTGCTGGCAACGCAGCAGATAGCGCTCGCCTGCCTCGGTCAGGGCGAGGCGGCGGGTGGTGCGGTTGAGCAGGCGGGTGCGCAGGTGGCGCTCCAGATCGGCCACGGCGCGCGATACGTGGGCGGTGGTCAGGCTCATCTGCTGGGCCGCCTGGGTGAAGCTGCCGGCCTCGACCACGCGCACGAAGACGCGCATGTTTTGCAGGGTATCCATGGGTTTCCTATCGGTGAACCAGTGCTTTGCCAAATGCCACAACAGCGCTATAACTGCTGAACTTGCCTGAAACACTCGCATTTGACGCACCAGCGGATGACAGCATTGTTACCCAAAATGGAGCAATCATTATTTCAAAAAATGAGATAAACAATTGCGAATCTGCGAATTTTTCGAAAAATAATTACAAAATATAATACATACCATCTGATATTTGCATATTTTTTGGGTAATTCCATGAAACGCATCGCACTCCCCACACTGTCCGCCCTGACCGTCATTGCGCTATCGCTGACAATCGCCGGCTGCGCCGACCAAGGGGGCATCCATCCGCAATCCCAGGTACGCGACGTGGCCGTACTGGACGTCGGCCAGGCCATCCGCCAGGCCGGTGCCGAGGCCGGCTGGCCGCAGCGGTCCTGGTGGCAGGCCTATGGCGATGCGCAGCTGGATCAGCTGGTCACGCGTGCCGTGGCTGACAATCCCAGCATGGCCACCGCCGCGGCGCGGGTACGCCAGGCGCAGTCCATGGCCGTGGTCGCGCATGCCGGCGAGCTGCCCAGCGCCCAGCTGGATGTGTCGGTGGGACGCAAGGACTGGTCCGACAACGTCTACTATGGCGCCAGCTTCCGCGACAAGCTGACCTGGAACAATACCGCCACCCTGGGCCTGGCCTACAACGTCGACCTGTGGGATCGCAACAAGAACGCCACCGAACGCGCCGAGGACGAGCTGCACGCCGTGGCCGCCGATGGCCGCGCCGCCCAGCTCGACCTGGAAGGCAATGTGGTGCGCACCTACGTGCAACTGGCGCTGCAATACGGCCTGCTGGACAACACCGAGGCCATGCTGCGCGAAGAGCAGAAGATCCTGGACCTGGCGCACCGCCGCTTCAAGGGTGGCCTGGGCACGCAGCTGGAGATCACCCAGGCCGAGGCCTCGCTACCGGAAACACGACGCCAGATCGAAGCCCTGCAGGAGAGCATCGCCCTGATCCGCAACCAGCTGGCCGCCCTGCTGGGCGCCGGCCCCGGTGCGGCCGATGGCATCACCCGCCCGACCCTGGCCCTGCAAAGCGCCATTGGCCTGCCCAGCGCCCTGCCAGCCGACCTGGTGGGGCGCCGGCCCGACATCAGCGCGGCGCGCTGGCGCGTGCAGGCGGCCGCCAAGGGCATTGCCGTGGCCAAGGCGGCCTTCTATCCCAACATCAACCTGCTGGCCGGCATCGGCCCCACGGCTGCCGGTGGCGGCCTGTTCTCCTTCCTCAGCGGCCCCAACATGCAGACCACCTATGGCCCGGCGATCTCGCTGCCCATCTTCGAGGGTGGCCGCCTGCGTGGCCAGCTGGGTGCGGCCAGCGCTGGCTACGACCTGGAAGTGGAGCACTACAACGCCCTGCTTTCGCAAGCCTTGAAGGGCATTGCCGACCAGGTCGTGACGCTGCAATCGGTGGTGCGCCAGCAGCAACAGGCGCATGAATCGGTGCTGGCCGCCCAGAAGAACCTCGATTTCGCCACCCGCGCCTACCAGCGCGGCCTGACCGATTACCTCAATGTCTTGCGCGCACAGACCCAGTGGCTGCGCCAGCAGCAGATCGTGCAGCAGCTGCAGGCCCAGCAGCTCTCGGCCTACGCCACCCTGCAGACCGCGCTGGGCGGTGGCCTGGAAACCGATGCCGCACCGGTGGCCACGGCCGACACCGCCAAGGTGGCGCAATGAGCCAGCCTGCTCGCGGCCTGCCGCTCGGCAGCCAGCTCAAGGAGGCCGCCACCGACTGGTGGCGCAACGATGCGCCGACCTGGGTGTATGTATTCAAGATGGTCTTCGCCGGCCTGCTGGCACTGGGCGTGGGCTACGGCCTGGACCTGGAGTCGCCACGCTCGGCCCTGATCACGGTGTTCATCGTGATGCAGCCGCAAAGCGGCATGATCCTGGCCAAGAGTTTCTATCGCGTCATCGGCACGCTGGTGGGCTCGGCGGCCATCGTGGTCTTCGTCGGCCTGTTCGCGCAGACGCCGGAGCTGTTCCTGCTGGCCTCGGCCCTGTGGATCGGGTTGTGTACGGTGGGTTCGGCGCACAACCGCAATTTCCGCTCCTATGGCTTCGTGCTGTCGGGCTATACGGTGGCCCTGATCGGCTTGCCGGCCGCGCTCAATCCGGCCATCACCTTCGACTCCGTGATGACCCGGGTCTCCGAGATCATGGTCGGCATCGTCTGTGCCGGCCTGGTCAGCGCGCTGGTGTTCCCGCAGGCCAGCGCCACCGGCCTGGTGCGCATCATCCGCGGCCGCTTCACGGCCTTCGTCGATCTCATCAGCGCTACCCTCGGTGGCACCGCCGACCGCAAGCAACTCGAAACCACCAACGCCCGCTTCGTGGGCGACATCATCGGCCTGGAGGCGCTGCGCAGCTCGGCCATCTTCGAAGACCCGGAAGTGCGCCTGCGCAGCGGTCGCCTGACCCGCATGAACAGCGAGTTCATGGCCCTGTCCACCCGCATGCACGCGCTGCACCAGCTGATGAATCGCCTGCATGCCAACCCCGCAGCCGGTGCACGCCTGGCCATCGATGCCATTTCGCCCTATTTCCGCGAGGTGCAGCCCCTGCTCACGCGTGCCAGCGGCGAGCCGGTGATGAGCGCGCTCGATGCCGCCGATGCAGCCCTGAAGCTGGATGCCTACAAGCGTGAGTTGCCACGCCGGGTGCGCGCCACCCGTGACCTGCTGGCAGCGGCCCTGGAGAACGACAACGCCATACTGGACTTCGATACCGCCTCCGAACTGCTGTATCGGGTCATCGAAGAACTGCATGCCTATACCCTCACCTACGCCTCGCTGAGCCAGCGCCACCACGAGCGCGAGCAATGGGAGCACTCCTACGCCCCCAAGACCAGCATGACCACGGCCCTGATCGCCGGCGCCCGCGCGGCCATCACGCTGTTGTGCCTGTCGGCCTTCTGGATCGCCAGCGGCTGGCCCAGCGGCGACGTGGCCGCCCTCAATGCCGCCGCCTTCTGCGCCATCACCTCGGCCGCGCCCGATCCGGCCAAGGCCACGCGCACGGTGGCCATCGGCGTGGTATTCGCTGCCATCGCCGGCTACCTCTATACCTTCCACATCCTGCCGCGCCTGGATGGCTACTGGATGCTGGCCTCGGCCCTGATGCCGATGCTGATGCTGGCCGTGTTCCTGACCACCAAACCCAACTGGGCCGGTTATGGACTGGGGATCTGCATCTTCTTCCCCTTCCTGGCGGTGCCCGACAACTTTGCCCGCTTCAATGCCGCCGGCTATCTCAATGAAGCGGTGGCGCTGATGGTCTCGCTCATCGTCACCGCGGTGTCCTTCATGCTGCTGCTGCCGCCCACCACCAACTGGACCGTGCGCGTGCTGGAGAAGCAGCTGCGCAAGCAGGTGGTAGACGCCTGCTTCGGCAAGCTGGCCCACCTGGCCCTGAAGTTCGAGAGCGGCACGCGCGACCTGATGCACCAGATCACAATGCTCACCAGCAGCCGCCCGGCCCTGCGCCAGGTAGCGCTGGGCTGGATGTTCGCCACCCTCGAAGTGGGCCACGCCATCATCGAATTGCGCACCGAACTCAACGGCATCCGCACCGAGACACCCGACCTGTTGCCGCCCTCGGCCATGGCTGCCCTCAATGGCCTGCGCGAGACCATTCCGGCGCTGTTCGCGCGGCCCGACGGGGCCACGCTGGCCGCCGCCCTGGCCGCCAACGACCAGGCCATCGTCGAGGTTCAGCAAGCCATCGGTCCGCACTACCGTGACCGCAGCGAGCGCCATCGCCTGCAACGTACGCTGAGCTATCTGCATTTCATCCGCACCGCCCTGCTCGACCCGCAGTCGCCGCTGCATACCATGCGCGCCGGTGCCAACCAACAACCGGGAGCCCGCCATGCCACGTGAGATTTCCTTCTTCGACGCCTACATTCCAACCGTATTGCTGCTGGCGGTATTGGCTGCCGCCCTGACGGTGGTGATCGATCGCCTGCTGGTGCGGGTCGGCTTCTATGCCCTGACCTGGCACCCGGCCCTGTTCCGGGTCAGCATGTTCGTCTGCTTCACGGCCCTGCTGGGGCTCTACGTGTATCGCTAGCGTCACCGTCCTGCATCCTTCCGCGCCATCCCGCATCACCTACGAAAAGATAAAGAATCATTCAGGAGTAGTTCATCATGTCGGTCAAATCGATCTTCCGCCTTCTCATCACCCTGGCCATCTTCGCCCTGGCCATCCTGCTGGCCTGGAGCCTGTGGCAGCACTACATGCTCTCCCCCTGGACGCGCGACGGCCGGGTACGCGCCGATGTGGTCAATATCGCACCGGATGTCTCGGGCCAGGTGGTGCAATTGCCGGTCCGTGACAACCAGCTGGTCAAGAAGGGCGACCTGCTGATGGAAATCGATCCGGCCCGCTATGAGCTGGCGCTGCAACAAGCCGAAGCCGCCGTCACCGCCCGCCGTGCCGACCTGGATGTGCGCCGTGCCGACGTCGAGACGCGCCGCGCCGACCTCGACATGCGCCGCGCCCAGGCCCGCCGCCGCGCCGATATCGATGCCCTGGTGGTCTCGCGTGAAGCCCGCGAAGATGCCGGCACCCAGGTCACCGCCTCGCAGGCCCAGCTGCAAGCCGCCCAGGCCCAGTACCAGGGTGCCCAGGCGCAGTACCAGGCGGCCCTGGCCCAGCGCGATACGGCCAAGCTGAACCTGGAACGTACCAAGGTCTACTCGCCGGTGGATGGCTACATCACCAACCTGAACGTGCGCCGTGGCGACTACGCCAGCGCCGGCGCGGCCAAGATCGCGGTGATCGACAGCCACTCCTTCTGGGTCTACGCCTACTTCGAGGAGACCAAGCTGCCGCTGCTGTCCATCGGCGACCACGCCAAGATCCAGCTGATCAACGGCGCCACCCTCGCCGGCCATGTCGACAGCATCGCCCGCGGCATCTATGACCGCGACAACCCGCAAAGCCGCGAGCTGATCGCCGACGTCAACCCCACCTTCAACTGGGTGCGCCTGGCCCAGCGCATCCCGGTGCGCATCCACCTGGACCAGGTGCCCGAGAAGGTATTGCTGGCCTCGGGCCTGACCTGCACGGTGGTATTGGAGCCGGGTAGCGGCAAGCAGCAAGGCGGCAACAGGAACTGAGCGCCAGCGCCTGACCGGAAGACAAAGAGAAAAGCGACCTCGCCAGGCACGGCAAGGTCGCTTTTTTTACGCGCGTTTGCGGGAGACGGCACCCACCGTCATGCCCACTGGCTTGAGCAGTTTTTCGGCGGTGGCCAGCGTCGGGCTGGACTCGCCGCGCTCGATATCCTGCAGGGTACGTGCCGAGACGCCGCACAGCCTGGCGTATTCGGCGATGGTCAGGCGCAGCGTGGTGCGGATCTTGCGGATCACGGCCGGGATAGGCAAGGTGGGATCGGCGGCCAGTTCGTCGAACAGGACACGGCGCTCTTCAAGTTGCTCGATGGGGGTAAGGGGCTTGAAGCGCTTGTCCATTCAGAGCGCCTCCAGCTGGCTGCACACCTGAGCTACCGTCGGCGCCAGCGGCGCAAGGAATGGCTCCTCGATACCCAGGGCGCGCGCATGCGCAAGAAGACCGGCCAATGGCGCAGCCATGCCCTGCTCCACCGGGCCGATCAGGGACAGCGCCCCGGTATCGCGCCAGGCGCCGTCAATATGGATCTGAAGGGTGCAGGAAGTCTTCATATACACATCGTACTATCATCAATGCAAGCGAATTCCAGCGCAATAATGATAGTTTGATGTGCAACAAGACTCTATCTATCCGGCAAACACCTGCCAGACCAGCCAGACATTGGCCGCCGAGATGGCCGCAAAGAGGATCCAGGCCAGCGCAGTCACCCACCAGGCATTGACCAGCTCGCCCATCAGGTCAGCTCGGCTGGTCAGGCGGATCAGCGGGTACATGGCAAAGGGCAACTGCAGCGACAGCACCACCTGGCTGGCCACCAGCAGCTTGCCCACCGAATGCGGCCCCAGCGTGAGCACGCCGATCAGCGCCGGTACCAGCGCCAGGGCACGGGTGATGACGCGGCGCTGCCAGCACGGGATCTTGAGCTTGAGGAAGCCTTCCATGATGACCTGGCCGGCAATGGTACCGGTGAAGGTGGAACTCTGGCCGGACGCAAACAGGCCCACGCCGAACAGCACCGCAGCCATGGCGGAGCCGGTGATGGGGTCCAGCAGATGATAGGCCTCGTCCAGCTCGGCGACCTGGGTATGGCCGCTCTGGTGGAAGGCCGAGGCCGCCAGGATCAGGATGGTGGCGTTGATGACCATGGCGATGAGTAGCGACACCGTGGTATCGACCCGGGTGTAGCGCACCGCTTCCAGCAGGGAGGCCGGATCACGCCGCACGCTGCGCGTCTGCACGATCGACGAATGCAGGTAGAGGTTGTGCGGCATCACGGTGGCGCCGACGATGCCGATGGCCAGGTAAAGCGGCTCGCGACCGGAAATGGCCGCCAGCGACGGTACGAAGCCCTGCATCACGGCATGCCAGTCAGCCTTGACGAAGGCCAGTTGCGCCAGCAGGCAGGCCGCAATCGTGATGACCAGGCCGAGGATGATGGCTTCCACCTGTCGAAAGCCCCGGCCCTTCAGGCCGAGTACGATCAGGGTATCGAGCGCAGTCAGCATCACCCCCACCGGCAGCGATACGCCCAGCAGCAGCTTGAAGGCCAGTGCGCAGCCCAGCACCTCGGCCAGGTCGCAGGCGATGATGGACAGTTCGGCCAGCACCCACATGCCGCGCCCGACGATGGGCGGGTAATGTTCGCGTGAATGCACCGCCAGGTCCTTGCCGGTGGCAATCCCCAGCCGCGCGCACAGGCATTGCAGCACGATGGCGGCCAGGCTGGAGAGCATCACCACGAACAGCAGCTGGTAGCCGAACTGCGAACCGGCCTGGATGGAGGTGGCCCAGTTGCCCGGATCCATGTAGCCGATCGACACCAGCAAACCCGGGCCGACGTATATGCGCAGCTTTTGCCAGACCGAGGCGCCCGCCGGTACGGCAACCGAACCGGCCACTTCGGAGGGACAGAAAGGCGCCGTCGCGGTCTGGGGCAAACCCGGGATGCGCGGCAATCGGAAGGTGAATGGCAAGACGGTTTCCCCTGAACTTGTGCGGATGGTCGCCCTGGTGGCCGGGATCAGCGTCGCGGCCCGAGGCGCCTTATTGTTTCCATTTGGCCAGCGCGCTGTCGTCGCTCTCGCGGGCATCGACCCAGCGAGCGCCCTCGGGCGTCTGTTCCTTTTTCCAGAACGGCGCCTGCGTCTTGAGATAGTCCATGATGAATTCGCAGGCGGCGAAGGCTTCACCGCGATGGGGCGAGGTCACGGCCACCAGCACGATCTGCTCGCGCGGCTGCATCGGGCCGATACGGTGGATCACCAGCGCGTCGAAGATGGGCCAGCGCGCCTTGGCCTGTTCCACGATCTGCTCCAGGGCCCGCTCGGTCATGACCGGATAGTGTTCCAGCTCCATCTCGGAGATGGCAGCACCGTCGTTGAGATCGCGCACCGTGCCCACGAAGCTCACCACCGCTCCCACGCGGGGATTGGCCAGGCGCAGTTGCGCCACTTCGGTGGAGAGATCGAAATCGGCGGTCTGGACGCGGACAGGCATGGCTGGGCAGAAAGTGAAAGGCAGGCTGCGATTCTACCAGCGCAGCCCTGCCCGCGAGCACGCGGCGATCAGACGATCAGTCCCCACAGTAACAGCGTCATGCCCAGGCCGATGACCGACACCAGGGTCTGGATCACCGACCAGGTCGCCAGGGTCTGTTTCAGGTTCAGGCCGAAGTATTCCTTGACCATCCAGAAACCGGCGTCATTGACGTGGCAGAAGAACACCGAACCGGCGCCGATGGCCAGCGCCATCAGCGAGTTGTGGGTGGCCGACAGGCCCGCCACCAGCGGGGCCACGATACCGGCGGTGGCCGTAGTGGCGACGGTGGCCGAACCGGTGGCCTGGCGCAGTGCCACGGCGATGATCCAGGCCAGCAGGATCAGCGGCATGTGGGTGCCGGCTGCGACCTTGGTAATGGTGTCGCTGATGCCGGCCGACAGCAGGGTCTGCTTCAGGCCGCCACCGGCGCCGATGGTCAGCAGCAGGCCGGCGATGGGTGGCAAGGCGCGACGCAGCGTGGCACCGACGTCGAAGCGGCTGCTGCCCTGGCCCCAGCCCAGCACCACTACGGCAAAGAGTACCGTGACGGTGAGTGCGATGATGGGTTCGCCGAAGAAATTGAGCATCTCGAACAGCTCGGTCTTGGGCGTGACCCAGATACGGGCCACGGTGCGCCCCAGCATCAGGATCACCGGCAGCAGGATGGTCAGCAGCGCCGCTGCGAAACCGGGCTGCGACTGTCCCTCACGGGCGGTGAAGAGCTTGCCGATCTGGTCCGGCTCGGCCAGGTTCAGGCGCGGCGCCAGGAAGTTGCCGTACAGGGGACCGGCGATGATGACCGCCGGGATGGCCACCACGAAGCCCAGCAGCATGGTAGTGCCGAGGTCGGCATGCAGCGCCGAGACGGCGATCAGCGGACCCGGATGCGGCGGCAGCAGCGCGTGCAGCGTGGTCATGCCGGCCAGTGCGGGAATCGCTACGCGCATGATGGGCAACTGCGAACGGCGTGCCATGACGAAGATGATCGGTGCCATCATCACCAGCCCCACCTCGAAGAACAGCGGCAGGCCGACCACCAGGGCCACCAGCGCCATCATCCAGGGAATGGCACTGCCGCGCGCATAGCGCAGCAGGGTATTGACGATGCGGTCGGCCGCGCCGGACTCGGCCATGAGCGCGCCCAGCATGGCCCCCAGGGCGATGATGATGCCAGCCTCGCCCAAGAGGCTGCCGGCGCCCTTGCTGAAGGCCTTGGCGATGTCTTCCAGCGGCAGGCCGGCGCCGATGCCGGCGATGAAGGTGCCGATCAGGATGGAAAGGAAGGGCGCGATGGACAGGAAGCTGATCAATACCACGATGGCGATCAGCGCCGCCAGCGTCACCAGCAGCAACTGCGTGTCCTGAGCCGCCCAGGCGGCCAGATGTGTCGAAATCAAGATGGTTCCTTCTTCAGGTGTGGATGAATGCGCATCGTTGAACGATGTCTTGTGCATCTGCTCCGCAGACATGGTTGGCGCATGACTGGTCTCCTCCCAAAGAATCCGGATTCCGAATGTTGTGGGATCGCCCGCTTAGCGCGGATCTTCCGTCTTTTGCCAGACACTGGCCAGCCACGGTTGCTGCTCGCGCGGCAAACCGTCAGGGCGGTAATAATGCCGCAATTCGGCAAATCCTGCTGCATGCAGGTAACGGCGCCAGCCTTCCAGGCTGTGCCAGACGCCGTAGCGCTGGCCGCTCCAGCCTTCCAGGTCCTGGCCACGCGGGTTGGAGCTGAACAGGATGCCGTCCGGCTTCAGGCTGGCCCGCAACTGCCCCAGTACGCGCGGCAGCGCGGCCGAGGGCACGTGGAACAGCGAGGCATTGGCAAAGATGCCGTCGAAGCGCTGCGGCGGCAGGTCTAGCTGCAGGAAGTCCTGATGCAGGACCTCGCAGCCACTGGCCGCACGCGCCATCTCGACAAACTCGGCAGTACCGTCCAGCCCGACGGCAACGTGGCCACGCCGGGCGAATTCGATCAGGTCGCGTCCCGGGCCGCAGCCGAAGTCCAGAATCGTGAAGGGTCCCTGCCCGGCTCTGGCGTGCAGGGCATCCAGCAAGGCCGCCATGTTCTGGCTGACGTCATGATCCCAGGTACCCTCGCGAAAGCTCTCGGCATTGCTGCTGTAGTGCGCAATCGTGCCGACCGAGGGATCACGGCGGGCGCTCATGTCAGCCCCCGGTGACGGGCGGGAAGAAGGCCACTTCACCGCCGTCGGCAATCTCGGTATCGGCCTCGGTCATGTCATGGTCGTAGGCCATGCGCAGATTCTTTTCCGGCCCCAGCACTTCGGCCCAGATGCCGCCGCGTCCCATCAGGAAGGCGCGCACGTCGCCCACGGTCTTGACGCTGGCGGGTAGCTCGATGACTTCCTGCGAGGTTTTCAAGGCTTCGCGCACGCTGGCGAAGAAACGGAGTTCGATTTTCATGACTTTCCTTGGTAAATCAATTCTTCAGTTGAGCAGTTGGTCGAAGGCCAGGAACTGCACCATGTCACCCGCCGCAATGGTCTGTCCGGGTGGGTTGTCGACCAGGCCGTCGGCCCAGGCGGTCGAGGTCAGCACGGCCGAACCCTGGCTGGGGAAGAGGTCCAGCCCGCCCCGGGCATTGCGCCGCACACGCAGGAATTCCTGGCGGCGATCGGCACGAGGCCAGTCGAAATCGGCACGCATGCTCACCGCCTGCGGCAGCACTGCCTCGCGGGGCAAGCCTTGCAGACGCAGCAGGAAGGGCCGCACGAACAACAGGAAGGTCACGAAGGACGACACCGGATTACCCGGCAGGCCGATGAAGAAGGCCTCGCCCTGCCCTGCATCCTGGCCACGACGCACCTGGCCGAAGGCCAGCGGCTTGCCCGGTTTCATGGCGATCTGCCACATGTCGATGCGCCCTTCGGCTTGCACGGCCGGCTTGACGTGGTCTTCCTCGCCCACCGAGACGCCGCCGCTGGTGATGATGAGGTCATGCTCGCGCGCCGCCTCGCGCAGGGTCTGGCGGGTGGCGGCCAGATTGTCGGGCACGATGCCGTAGTCGCTGATCTCGCAGCCCAGTTGCTGCAGCAGGCCGCGCAGCAGGAAACGATTGGAATTGTAGATGGCGCCGGGCTTCAGGGCTTCGCCGGGCATGGTCAGCTCATCGCCGGTGAAGAACACCGCCACCCGCACGCGCCGCAACACCTCCAGGGTGGCCTGGCCAATGGACGCGGCCAGCCCCAGCTCCTGGGGACGCAGGCGGGTCCCGGCCGGCAGGATGGTGCTGCCCTGGCGGATATCCTCGCCAATGTAGCGCACCCATTCACCGCGGCTGGGGACATGGCGCACCGTGACATGCTCGCCATCGACTTCGCAGGCTTCCTGCATGACCACCGCGTCGGCGCCTTCGGGCAGCATCGCACCGGTGAAGATGCGCGCGGCCGTGCCGGCTTCGAGCGGCTGGCCCACGTGACCGGCCGGGATGCGCTGGGATACGCGCAGGCGCGCCTGCCCGGAGGCGCAATCGGCGGCACGCACGGCGTAGCCATCCATCTGCGAATTGTCCATGCCGGGCACGTTGATGTGCGCCTGGACCGGCGCAGCCAGCACGCGACCGCAGGCTTCCAGGGTGGCGACGCTCTGGCTGCCGCTGACCGGCACGGCTGCCGTGAGCAAGGTATCGAGCGCCTGGTTCACGCTTTGCATGGGCGCGCGGGCCGGTTTGTCGGACGACGCGCTCGGGGGGACGTTGGATTGCATGGCTGGCCTGTCTGGATGGAAACCGGGAAGAGGCGCTGTCTTCATGGCGATACAGCGACCCGACATTCTAATGCAATCGGCCGCTGGCGGCGGACCATGAAAAACGCCGCCCGGGCCTGCGGCGCGGACGGCGTGATCTGCTCAAGCGGCGCTGCTTACAGGCCGGTATGCTCGGCCACGAACGCCTTCACGCGGGCGGCGTCGGCGGGCATGACCTCGAAGCGCTGCGGCAGCGCCTCGATGTTCTCGAAGCCGGCCGGACGGTCGGCGTCACGCCCCAGGGCTTCGCGGATGGTTTCGTTGAACTTGGCCGGCAGTGCGGTTTCCAGCACGATCATGGTCACGCCCGGGGTGAGGTTTTCACGCGCCACCTTGATGCCGTCGGCGGTGTGGGTATCGACCGTGATGCCGTAGGCCTTTTCGGCGAAGCGAATGGTCTCCAGGCGGTCGGCATGGGTGGAACGGCCGGAGGCGAAACCGTACTGGATCACGCTGGCGAATTCATCACCGTCGCTGCCGGGCTTGCCGGTCAGGTCGAAGCCGCCGGCGCTCTCGACCTTTTGGAACAAGGCCTTCACGCGGGCGCTGTCGCGGCCCAGCAGGTCGTAGACGAAGCGCTCGAAGTTGGAGGCCTTGCTGATGTCCATGCTGGGGCTGCTGGTATGGTAGGTCTCGGCCGACTTGCGCACGCGATAGACACCGGTACGGAAGAATTCGTCGAGCACGTCGTTCTCGTTGGTGGCCACGACCAGCTTGTCGATGGGCAGGCCCATCATGCGGGCGATGTGGCCGGCACAGATGTTACCGAAATTGCCCGAGGGCACGGTGAAGGACACCTTCTGCTCGTTGCTGGTGGTGGCGGCCAGGTAGCCGCGGAAGTAGTACACCACCTGCGCCACGACGCGCGCCCAGTTGATCGAGTTGACGGTGCCGATCTTCTTGGCGGCCTTGTACTCCAGGTCGTTGGAGATGGCCTTGACGATGTCCTGGCAATCATCGAAGACACCTTCGACGGCCAGGTTGAAGATGTTGGGGTCCTGCAGGCTGAACATCTGGGCCGTCTGGAAGGCGCTCATCTTCTTGTGCGGCGACAGCATGAAGACGCGGATGCCCTTCTTGCCGCGCATGGCGTATTCGGCGGCGCTGCCGGTGTCCCCGGAGGTGGCGCCGACGATGTTCAGTTCCGCGCCCTGCTTGGCCAGCGCGTATTCGAACAGGTTGCCCAGCAACTGCATGGCCATGTCCTTGAAGGCCAGCGTGGGGCCGTTGGACAGGCTTTGCAGCACCAGCTTCTTGCCGTCCTGCTCTTCCAGCGTGCGCAGCGGGGTGATCTGGGCGGCATCCTCGCCGGCACGGGTATTGCGGTAGACGTCGGCGGTATAGGTCTTGTGCGCCAGGGCCTTGAGGTCGGCCTCGGGGATATCGGTGGCAAATTTCTTGAGCACCTCGACGGCCAGGTCGGCATACGACAGGGTACGCCACTGGTTCAGCTCGGCGCCGCTGACCTGCGGGTACTGGGCCGGCAGGTACAGCCCGCCATCCGGAGCCAGGCCGCCCAGCAGGATTTCGGAAAAGGAGGGAGTTGCAGCGTGACCGCGGGTGGAAACGTAGTGCATGTCGATAGGAAGCGCCAAACAGGCGGCTAGGTGCGTGGAATAGGAGAATCGGAGGAAAGTCTTCGATTATAAGGCCAGCCGGCGCACTGCACAAAAGAAGAGCGCTGGCGGCTCGTGTTTCTTTTGGACACCATGGCCATGAAATGACCTGAAAGATGAAATAAAGCGTTACCGACCTTGAAAGCCGGCCATCGCCGGGCTATGCTGCGCCACTTCGTGCACCGCAATGCATCAGTGCAACCTGCCCGCGGGAATGTTGGCACGCGGGCCAGGTCAAGGACAGTATTCAAACACTCAGGAAGGATGGAAACGGCATGACATTCAAGATCAAGACCCTGCTGGCAGCTTCTGGCCTGTTCGGCGCCCTGCTGGCGAGCCTCCCGGCCCACGCCGAGAACTGGCAGTCGCTGGGCGGCTCGGACCAGGCCGAACTGCTGGTGGACACCGACTCCATCATCGAGTCCGGCGGCATCCGCGAGGCCTGGTCGCTGTGGAATTTCAAGCAGGCGCGCCCCAATGCCGGCGACAAGGATTTCCCCTCGCTGAAGTCCTACAAGGACTTGCACCAGTACAACTGCAAGGCCGGTACCATGAAGCTGTCGCGCGAGATCATCTTCGCCGATGCGGATGGCAAGGGCGACAAGCGCGACCATAGCGACGCCCTCAAGGGCATGGAATTCGTCAAGCCCAAGCCGCTGTCGGTGGGCGACGCCATGCTGCAAGCCGTGTGCGGCTTCGAACTGAAGAAGTAAGCCCTCGCCGGCCTGCCCGGCCATGGCGGCAGCAAAAAAAACGGAGCCCGCGGGCTCCGTTTTTCATTGCAGTGAAGGACCAGCTTAGTTCAGCTCTTCCAGGCGGATCTTGGTGACCTTGCCCAGCACGGTCGACAGGCCTTCGATCTTGGCAATGGCGGCCTCGATGTTCTTTTCCTGGGTCTGGTGGGTCAGCATGATGATATCGGTCTGCTGTTCACCTTCGGCCGGCTCCTTCTGCAGCATGGCATCGATGGAAATCGACGAATCGGCCAGGATGCGGGTCACATCGGCCAGCACGCCAGCCTCATCGGCCACGCGCATGCGCAGGTAGTAGCTGGTGGCGACCTCGCTCATCGGCAGTACCGGGGTATCGGCCATGGCATTGGGCTGGAAGGCCAGGTAAGGCACGCGGTGACCAGGGTCGGCCGTGGCCAGGCGGGTGATGTCGACCAGGTCGGCGATCACGGCCGAGGCAGTCGGCTCGGAGCCGGCACCCTTGCCGTAGTACAGGGTCTCGCCGACGGCGTCGCCACGCACCACCACGGCATTCATCGCTCCCTCGACGTTGGCGAGCAGGCGCGAGGACGGGATCAGGGTCGGATGCACGCGCAGCTCGATGCCGTTGGCGCTCTGGCGGGTGATGCCCAGCAGCTTGATGCGATAGCCCAGTTGCTCGGCGTAGGTGATGTCGCTGGCCTGCAGCTTGGTGATGCCTTCCACGTGGGCCTTGTCGAACTGCACCGGGATGCCGAAGGCGATCGAGGCCATGATGGTCAGCTTGTGGGCCGCGTCCACGCCTTCGATGTCGAAGGTGGGATCGGCTTCGGCATAGCCCAGGCGCTGCGCTTCCTTCAGGACCACGTCGAAGTCCAGGCCCTTGTCGCGCATCTCCGAGAGGATGAAGTTGGTGGTGCCGTTGATGATGCCGGCGATCCACTGGATGCGGTTGGCGGTGAGGCCCTCGCGCAGTGCCTTGATGATGGGGATGCCACCGGCCACGGCCGCCTCGAAGGCCACCATGACGCCCTTTTCCTGGGCAGCCTTGAAGATCTCGTTGCCGTGCGTGGCAATGAGGGCCTTGTTGGCCGTGACCACGTGCTTGCCGTTGGCGATGGCCTTGAGGACCAGGTCCTTGGCGATGCCATAGCCGCCGATCAGCTCGATGACGATGTCGATGTCGGGATTGCTCACCACCAGATTGGCGTCGTTGACAACCTTGACTTCTCCATTGGTCAGTTCGGTGGCGCGCTCGGTGTTGAGATCGGCCACCATGGTAATTTCAATGCCTCGGCCAGCGCGGCGCGCAATCTCTTCCTGGTTGCGCTTGAGAACATTGAAAGTACCGGAACCCACGGTGCCGATGCCGAGCAAACCTACTTTGATGGATTTCATATTGTCTTCGTGGTTGGTGAAAAATGACCGCCCCGCGCTCGCTACGCCCAGGACGGGTACTGCAAGAACTCAGGCCGTGCCGTGGCGGCGACGATAGCCTTCCAGGAAATGGGCGATGCGGCCCATGGACTCGGTCAGGTCGTCGGTATTGGGCAGGAACACCACGCGGAAGTGGTCCGGCGTGGGGCAGTTGAAGCCGGTGCCCTGCACGATCAGCACCTTTTCCTCGGCCAGCAGCTCATAGGCGAATTCCTGGTCATCCTTGATCGGATAGATCTCCGGATCCAGGCGCGGGAACATGTACAGGGCCGACTTGGGCTTCACACAGGTGACACCGGGGATGTCGGTGAGGAGCTTGTGGGCCAGGTCGCGCTGCTTGGTCAGGCGGCCTTGCGGGCCGACCAGGTCGTTGATGCTCTGGTAGCCGCCCAGCGCGGTCTGGATGGCGAACTGCCCCGGCGCATTGGCGCACAGGCGCATCGAGGCCAGCATGTTGAGGCCTTCGATGTAGTCGCGAGCGTGCTTCTTTTCGCCCGAGACCACCATCCAGCCGGCACGATAGCCGCAGGAACGATAGTTCTTGGAGAGGCCATTAAAGGTGATGAACAGCACATCATCGGCCAGCGAGGCCAGCGAGGTGTGGGTGTTGCCGTCGTAGAGCACCTTGTCGTAGATCTCGTCGGCCAGGATGATCAGCTGGTGCTGGCGTGCCAGCTCGATGATTTCCTTCAACACCTCCACCGAATACAGCGCGCCGGTGGGGTTGTTGGGGTTGATGACGACGATGGCCTTGGTGTTGGGGGTGATCTTCTTCTTGATGTCGGCGATATCGGGCTGCCAGCCTTGCTGTTCGTCGCAGACATAGTGCACCGGAGTGCCGCCGGACAGGCTCACGGCAGCGGTCCACAACGGATAGTCGGGCGACGGCACCAGCACTTCGTCGCCGGTGTTGAGCAAGGCGTTCACGCTCATGACGATCAGCTCGGAGGCGCCATTGCCCAGGTAGATGTCATCGATGGTGACGCCTTCGATCTTCTTTTGCTGGGTATAGTGCATGACGGACTTGCGCGGTGCGAACAAGCCCTTGGAATCGGTATAGCCGGAGGCGTTGCCCATGTTGCGGATCATGTCCTGCACGATCTCGTCGGGGGCGTCGAAGCCGAAGGCGGCCAGGTTGCCGATGTTGAGCTTGATGATCTTGTGACCCTCTTCCTCCATCTGACGCGCCTTTTCCAGCACGGGACCCCGAATGTCGTAACACACATCTGCCAGCTTCTTGGATTTCTGAATCGGTCGCACAGCTCTTCCTCGTCCTCTGATCATTTCAACACGGCCCGCGTCCGGATGGTCCGGGTGGTCCAGATTGCGCTGACGCGTCGCCGGAGCTGGAACCTTTGCGGCTCCGGGGTCTCCATGACGACGCGTTCCCATGAATTTTCCTGCCTGGCGTCACACCTCCCGGCTGCGCTGCAGTGCAATACAAAGCACCTGCAAAGCGGCTGCGGGAGCAGCCCCAAGGGCTTGCCGGGAACCGGCCATTTTGCCCAAAGCTAAGCATTTTATCAATCAAATAGGCGTGCGTCGGGTAAGGAAACGGCTACAATGCTGCACTTTACGATCAAGTTGCTGCGATGCATGTCGGAATGACATCTCGGCCCGGTCATCACCCGTGACCCCGCTGCCCTGCAACCCATCCTGCCGATCCTGCGATGAAGCTCCACTCAACCGAAACCAAGCAATATCAGACCGTCACCGCCTACGATGAAGACGGTGTCGAGCTCAATGCGATCCGTTTCTCCAGCAGCCTGCTGGTCCTGCCCGAAAGCGAGCCGGTGCCGTGGGCGGTCGACAGCTTCGAGGCGCTCACCAGTGCGCATTTCGAGCAGATCGACGCCACCGCGCCGGACGTGGTGATCCTGGGGACGGGCGAGCGCCAGCGCTTCGTCCATCCCAAGCTGACCACGGTACTGACGGCGCGCCGCATCGGCGTGGAATGCATGGACAACCAGGCCGCCTGCCGCACCTACAACATCCTCATGGCCGAAGGCCGCAAGGTGGCGCTGGCGCTGATCATCGCCCCGTCCGCCTGAGTGCGCCCTTGCGGCCAGGAGAGGCCCAGGAAAACGCATCGATACGCATCAATACGCACAAACACGCAAAAACACGCACAAGGAAACGCTGTCAACAATGCGCGAACTGTATAAATCCAAGGCGTTCGTCTGGACGCTGCTCATTCTCTTCCTGCTGGCCTGGTTCTGGATGCTGGGCGCGCGCGTCCTGGTCCCTACCGATGAGGGCCGCTACGCCGAAATGGCACGCGAAATGGTGGCCACCCAGGACTGGATCACCACCCGCCTGAATGGCATCAAGTATTTCGAGAAGCCCCCCCTGCAAACCTGGATGAACGCCATCACCTTCGAGCTCTTCGGCCTGGGTGAATGGCAGGCGCGCCTGTGGACGGGCCTGTGCGGCTTGCTGGGCATCGGCCTGGCAGGCTATACCGGCAGCCGCATCTTCAACGGCCGGGTCGGCTTCTATGCCGCGCTGGTGCTGGCTTCCAGCTTCTTCTGGGCCGGCATGGGCCACATCAACACGCTGGACATGGGCCTGTCGGGCATGATGACCATCTCGCTGTGCGCCCTGCTGATGGCGCAGCGCGATGGCGCCTCCCGTGAGAGCCAGCGCAACTGGATGCTGCTGTGCTGGGCCGGCATGGCCCTGGCGACGCTCTCCAAGGGCCTGATCGGCATCGTGCTGCCCGGCGCGGTGCTGGTGCTGTACACCCTCTTCGCCCGCGACTGGGCGATCTGGAAGCGCCTGCACCTGGTCAAGGGCCTGCTGCTGTTCTTCGCCATCTGTACGCCCTGGTTCGTGGCGGTGTCGCTGCGCAACCCGGAATTCCCGCAATTCTTCTTCATCCACGAGCACTTCCAGCGCTTCACCACCAAGATCCATAGCCGTACCGGTCCCTGGTATTACTTCATTCCCATCCTGGTGCTGGGCATCATCCCCTGGCTGGGCGTGTTCTTCCAGAGCCTGTGGCAGGGTACGCACGAGCAGCGCGATACGGCCGGCTACAACAGCCTCAACGGTGGCCGCTTCCAGCCCAAGCGGCTGCTGCTGGTGTGGTCGGTGTTCATCTTCGTGTTCTTCAGCATCTCGGACTCCAAGCTGCCGTCCTACATCCTGCCGATCTTCCCGGCACTGGCCCTGCTGATCGCCTGCTACCTTGAAGAAGCCGACCACAAGGCCCTGGCCTGGGCCGGCTCGCTGGTGGCCCTGCCGGCCGCCGTCGGCCTGGCCTTCATCCCGCGCGTGCCGTCGCTGGCCAAGGATGCCTATTCGCTGCCGCTGATCGAGGCGCACGTGCCCTACATCTACGCGGCCACGCTGATCTTCTTTGTCGGCGGCATCGCCGCCATCCGCCTGGCGCGCCAGCACAAGGACTGGGCCGTCACGGCGCTGGCCGTCAGTGCCTTTGCCGCCGGCCAGCTGCTCATGCTGGGCCACGACCCGCAAGGCCGCTACTCCGCCGGCGTCGACTACCTGCCCACGCTGGAAGCCGAATTGAAGCCCGAAACCCCGGTCTACCTGGTGGGTCGCTACGAACAGGCACTGCCCTTCTACCTGCGCCGCACCATGATCCTGGTGCAGCATGCCGATGAGATGGAGTTCGGCCTGAAGCAGGAGCCGCAGCTGTGGCTGCCGACCGTCGATGCCTTCGTGGCGCAATGGGTGGCCGACCACGGTGCCGGCAAGAAGGATGTCGCCATCATCGACCCCAAGATCTACCTGCAACTGCAGGAACGCAAGCTGCCCATGCGCCTGATCGGCCAGGATCCGCGCCGCGTGATCGTGGCCAATGACCCGGCTCCCGAGGCCAACGTCAAGAAGGCCGGCAAATGAACCTGACCACCTTCGGCTTCATCTTCGTCGGCATCTGCCTCAATGCCGTGGCGCAACTGCTGCTCAAGGCCGGCACCAATGCCGTGGGCGCGATCCACCTCACGGCCGAGAACTGGTTTTCGACCGGCCTGAAACTGGCAACCCAGCTGCCCATCATCGGCGGCCTGACCTGCTATGTGATCTCGGTGGGCGTCTGGATCATCGGCCTGTCGCGGGTGGATGTGACCATTGCCTACCCGCTGCTGTCGCTGGGCTACATCATCAACGCCGTCGGGGCCTGGTACTTCCTGGGAGAAGCGGTGTCCTTGCAGCGCCTGCTGGCCATCGGCGTGATCATCGTCGGCGTGGTCTTGCTGACCAGAAGCTGATTTACAATAACGAGTTGCCGTTGCCCGGGGTCGTTTCCGGGGGCGGCCGTGGCGAGCTGCCTGCCCGCCCCATCCAATAACATCGTCTGACCGGATTCCACAATGAGCCTGCCCTTCCTGCCTTTTGCCAAACCCACCATCGATGAACCCACCATCGCCGCCGTCGGCGAGGTGCTGCGTTCGGGCTGGATCACCAGCGGGCCCAAGGTGCAGGCGTTCGAAAAGGCCTTGTCGGACTATCTGGGCGGGCGCATCGTGCGTACCTTCAACTCCGGCACCTGCACCATGGAGATCGCGCTGCGCATCGCCGGCATCGGCCCCGGCGACGAAGTCATCACCACCCCGATCTCCTGGGTCGCCACCGCCAACGTGATCCTGGAAACCGGCGCCACCCCGGTCTTCGCCGATATCGACCCGGTCACCCGCAACATCGACCTGGACCGCCTGGAAGCCGCCATCACCCCGCGCACCAAGGCCGTGATCCCGGTCTACCTGTCAGGCCTGCCGGTCGACATGGACCACCTGTATGCGATTGCCGCCAAGCACAAGCTGCGCGTGGTGGAAGACGCAGCCCAGGCGCTGGGTTCGACCTGGAACGGCAAGCGCATCGGCGCCTTCGGCGACTTCGTCTCCTTCAGCCTGCAGGCCAACAAGAACATCACCAGCTCCGAAGGTGGCTTTCTGGTGCTCAACAACGCAGAGGAGGCGCGCCTGGCCGAGAAATACCGCCTGCAAGGCGTCACCCGCAGCGGTTTCGACGGCCTGGAAGTCGATGTCCTGGGCGGCAAGTTCAACATGACCGACGTGGCCGCCGCCATCGGCCTGGGCCAGTTTGCCCACATCGATGCCATCACCGCCCATCGCAAGGAGCTGGCGCGCCACTACTTCGCCTGCTTTGGCACCGACTTCGAGGCACAATACGGCGCCCAGCTGCCGGTGGCCGACTTCGAGAACTCGAACTGGCACATGTTCCAGCTGGTGCTGCCCGAGCGCATCACCCGCGCCGCGTTCATGGAAAAGATGATGGAGCAGCAGGTCGGCATCGGCTATCACTACCCGGCCATCCACCTGCTCAAGCTGTACCGCGACCGTGGCTTCAAGGAAGGCATGTTCCCGGTGTCCGAACGCGTAGGCCAGCGCATCGTCTCCTTGCCGATGTTCAATGCAATGAGTAAAGATGACGTTGTCCGCGCAGTCGAAACGGTAAAATCGGTACTTCGTTGATTTATTGCCGAATTGACATATTCATTCGACAATTTGGCATAATTCAATGTAATTCGTTTTATTTGCACTGCCGCAACAGTGGTGTTCCCTTGGTATCAAGCGGGCCTGAACGCCGCGACGACAATCGGTCGCGGCGCATCGGGCCTTTGATTTATTTCAGCACAAGCATTTCAAGCATTTGATGAAACCAGAACTGTCCGTCGTCATCCCGGTATACAACGAGGAATCCGGGCTATCCAAGCTGTTCGCGCGCCTTTATCCGGCGCTGGACGCGTTGGGCTACAGCTATGAAGTCATCTTCGTCAATGATGGCAGCCGCGACCGCTCGGCCTGCATCCTGGCCGAACAGTATCGCGTGCGCCCGGACGTCACGCGCGTGGTCCTGTTCAACGGCAACTATGGCCAGCACATGGCCATCATGGCCGGCTTCGAAGCCACCCGTGGCGATGTCGTGGTGACCCTCGACGCCGACCTGCAGAATCCCCCCGAGGAGATCGGCAACCTGGTGGCCAAGATGCGCGAAGGCTACGACTACGTCGGCTCGATCCGCCGCAAGCGCCAGGATTCGGCATGGCGCACCTACGCCTCCAAGGCCACCAACCGCCTGCGCGAAAAGATCACCCGCATCAAGATGACCGACCAGGGCAACATGCTGCGTGCCTATGGCCGCAACGTGATCGACCTGGTCAACAAATGCCGTGAAGTCAATACCTTCGTACCGGCGCTGGCCTATACCTTCGCCCGCAACCCGACCGAGATCGTGGTGGAGCACGAGGAACGCTCGGCGGGCGAGTCGAAGTATTCGTTCTACAGCCTCATCCGCCTCAACTTCGACCTGGTGACCGGTTTCTCGCTGGTGCCGCTGCAGTTCTTCTCGCTGCTGGGCATCGCCCTGTCGTTCGCCTCGGCGGCGCTGTTCATCCTGATCGTGCTGCGCCGCCTGTTGATCGGCGCCGAAGTGGGCGGTGTCTTCACCCTCTTCGCGATCACCTTCTTCCTGATGGGCGTGATCCTGTTCTCGATCGGCCTCCTGGGCGAATACATCGGCCGCATCTACATGCAGGTGCGTGCGCGCCCGCGCTATGTGGTGCAGGCCATCCTCGAGAAATCCTCTGAAGAAGACAGTCAAACATCATGAATGCCGTCGTCTTTGCCTACCATGACGTGGGCGTGCGCTGCCTGAAAGTCTTGCTCGCCCGTGGCGTGCAGGTCTCTCTGGTGGTCACCCACGAAGACAGCGCCACCGAGAACATCTGGTTCGGCTCGGTAGCCGGGGTCTGCCGCGAAAATGGCATCACCTGCATCACCCCCACCGACCCCAAGTCGCCGCAGCTGCTGGCCCAGGTGCAGGCTGCGCAGCCGGACTTCATCTTCAGCTTCTACTACCGCCACATGCTGCCAGTGGAAGTGCTGGCGCTGGCCAAGCACGGGGCCTACAACATGCACGGCTCGCTGCTGCCCAAGTATCGCGGTCGCGTGCCGATCAACTGGGCGGTGCTGCATGGCGAGACCGAGACCGGCGCCACCCTGCATGAAATGACCATCAAACCCGATGCCGGCGCCATCGTGGCCCAGACCTCGGTGCCCATCCTGCCTGACGATACCGCCCACGAAGTATTCGGCAAGGTGGTCGTGGCGGCCGAACTGACGCTGTGGAACGTGCTGCCGGCCATGCTCTCGGGCCGCACGCCCAACATGCCCAACGACTTGTCCAAGGGCAGCTACTATGGTGGTCGCAAGCCCGAAGATGGCCGTATCGACTGGCGCCGCACCGCCCGCGAGGTGCACAATCTGGTGCGCGCGGTGGCTCCACCGTATCCAGGTGCCTTCGAAGAAATCGCGGGTGATAAAATTACGGTCACGAGAACCCGGCTGGTTCCGCCATCGGCCCATCCTGCCCTGCAGCGGGCCCATGGCATGCAGGACAAGTTCTTCGAAGGCGGCAAGTTGTACGCGCGTTGTGGCGATGGCAACTTCCTCCAGATCCTGGGCATCCAGATCAATGATCAGGATGCTTCGCTCAACAATTACCTGAAATACATGGCCTCCTGAAGTCCGGCCATTCACCAAGCTCTCAACATTATGAAAAAAGTCCTCATTCTCGGCGTCAACGGCTTCATCGGCCACCACCTGTCCAAGCGCATCCTGGAAACCACGGACTGGCACGTCTACGGCATGGACATGATGACCGACCGTATCACCGACATTCTGGAAAACGAGGCCTACAAGTCGCGCATGCACTTCTTCGAGGGCGACATCACCATCAACCAGGAATGGGTGGAATACCACGTCAAGAAGTGTGACGTGATCCTGCCGCTGGTGGCCATCGCGACCCCCTCGACCTACGTCAGTGCCCCGCTGCGCGTGTTCGAGCTGGACTTCGAAGCCAACCTGCCGATCGTACGTTCGGCCGCCAAGTACAAGAAGCACCTGGTCTTCCCCTCGACCTCGGAAGTCTATGGCATGTGCCATGACGAGGAATTCGATCCGGAAGAGTCCGAACTGATCTGCGGCCCGATCAACAAGCCGCGCTGGATCTACTCCTGCGCCAAGCAGCTGATGGACCGCGTGATCTGGGGCTACGGCATGGAAGCCAACCTGAACTTCACCCTGTTCCGTCCGTTCAACTGGATCGGCGCCGGCCTGGATTCGATCCACACCCCCAAGGAAGGCTCTTCCCGCGTGGTGACCCAGTTCTTCGGCCATATCGTCCGTGGCGAGAACATCTCCCTGGTCGATGGCGGCCTGCAGAAGCGCGCCTTCACCTACATCGACGACGGCATCGACGCGCTGATGAAGATCATCGCCAATGAAGGCGGCGTGGCCTCGGGCAAGATCTACAACATCGGCAACCCGACCAACAACTACTCGATCAGGGACCTGGCCGACATGATGCTGAAGCTGGCCGCCGAGTACCCCGAGTACGCCGACACCGCCAAGGACGTCAAGCTGGTGGAAACCACCTCGGCCGCCTACTACGGCAAGGGTTACCAGGACGTGCAGAACCGCGTGCCCAAGATCACCAACACCTGCGAAGAACTGAACTGGGCGCCCAAGACCAACATGGCCGACACCCTGCGCAACATCTTCGACGCCTACCGCAGCCAGGTGGCTGAGGCCCGCGCCCTGATGGACTGATCTTTCCTTCAGCCTTGCCTCCAGCAAACCGCGCTTCTGGCGCGGTTTTGCTTTTGGGACCCTGACGCGATGGACAATGCATTGTCTTTTTATCAAGCAACAGATGCGTCTGCGTACCGCAAATGACGCTGTATGCTGCGCTGCTGCATATTGTTCTATCCAGCGCGCAATGCTAGTCTCACATACCAGCATGGTCGGGGCGACAACGCACCGGCACCTGCAACAACAGGACGGCGCATGACCGTCCACCCTCTTCCGGTTTCCAACTTGCCCAAACTCACTCTCAAGATCGACGCCGACACCTACCGCGGTACCCGCGTGGGTGTTCCCAACCTGGTCAGCCAGCTGCGCCGCCACGGCGCCGGCGCCACCTTCCTGTTCTCGCTGGGCCCGGATCACACCGGCTGGGCGCTCAAGCAGATCTTCCGCCCGGGGTTCTTCAGCAAGGTCTCGCGCACTTCGGTGGTCGAGCACTATGGCTTGAAGACCCTGATGTACGGCACCCTGCTGCCGGCACCCGACATCGGCAAGACCTGCGTGCAATTCATGCGCGACGCCTACGATGCCGGTTTCGAATGCGGCATCCATACCTGGGATCACCGGGTCTGGCAGGACGACGTGCGTACCGCCAGCGCCCAATGGACCACCGAGACCATGCAGCAGTCCTACGGCCGCTACCATGACATCTTCGGCCATGCGCCACGCACCCACGGCGCCGCCGGCTGGCAGATGAATGACCATGCCTTCGTGCAGCTGGATCAGTTCGGCATTGCCTATTCCTCGGATGGCCGCTCGCAGCTGCGTGAAGACGGCCGCCTGGCCGACCCCGATGCCGGCCCGCACCGCCTCTCTGCCTTCGGCAAGCCGCTGTCCTGCGTGCAACTGCCGACCACCCTGCCTACGCTGGATGAAATCCTCGGGCGCACCATCGGCGGCAAGATGATCGATGCCGGCAATGCCGCGGAATTTTTGCTGCAGCTGACCAAGCAACCACGTGATCACGTCTTCACCCTGCACGCAGAGCTTGAAGGACAGAAACTCGGCCCCATTTTCGAACGACTGCTCGCCGGGTGGCGCGCCCAGGGGTACGAACTGGTCTCCATGGGTGACTACTACGAAAGCATCAAGAACGATCTCCTGCCCATCCTGCCGATCAGCTGGGGCGAACTGCCCGGCCGCTCGGGCGAGATGATCGTGCAGGCCATGTGAGCCGGCGGCACATGCAATCCACCAACGAAGACTTCACCTACGGGGCGCCACTTTGACCGACAGACCATCCATC
>JAFAMT010000189.1 GCA_019233085.1 Herbaspirillum sp. | reverse complement strand
TGTTTGCGTTGCCATCAATGAATTCTTATATCGTCAAGGATCCCGCTTGCGCCCGGAAGCGGCCTGGCGCCTAGGCTGCCGGCCCGATCGGCGCGACGCTTCGACGTTCTTTCCTCTTCCAGTATTGCCCTGTGGCACTGCTCGCGTTCCACGGAATCTGCGTTCTCAAAACTTCTCATTGTGCCTCAACTTTTCCTCTGATAGACTGGATCCAATTATTTGTAAATGGATCCAATCTGTATTGTTTTGAATATATTAATGAATACTTCATATCCAATGACTGCCAACGAACCGGTCCTGAATTACGCGCCGCGCAGCGCCGAACGTGAATCGCTGCGTGCCGAGCTGCTCGCCCAGAAAAATGCCTGCCGGGAGCTGCCGGCCGTGATCAATGGCCAGCGCATCCACGGCAGCACCGCCACCGCCGTGCGCGCCCCGCACGAGCATGAGCGGGTGCTGGGCAACCTCTATCACGCCGACCGCCAGAGCGTGGTCGCTGCGGTCGATGCGGCGCTGGCGGCCCAGCGCGAGTGGAGTAGCTGGTCGCTGCAGGAACGCTCGGCGGTGTTCCTGAAGGCGGCCGACCTGCTGGCCGGCCCCTGGCGCGCGCGCATGAATGCGGCCACCATGCTGGGCCAGAGCAAGACCTGTTACCAGGCCGAGATCGATTCGGCCTGCGAGCTGATCGACTTCCTGCGCTTCAATGTGCAGTTCGCCCACGAGATCGCGCAGATGCAACCGCAGCACGCGCCGGGTGTGCGCAACCGTAGCGAATACCGGCCGCTGGAAGGTTTCGTCTATGCCGTCACGCCCTTCAACTTCACCGCCATCGGCGGCAACCTGGCGATTGCCCCGGCGCTGATGGGCAATACCGTGCTGTGGAAGCCGGCTGCCACCGCTGCGCTGTCGAACTATCTCTTCATGGAGCTGCTGGAAGCAGCCGGCCTGCCGCCGGGCGTGATCAACTTCGTGCCGGGCGATCCGGTCGAGATCAGCAACGTCGCCCTGAATCACCCGGCGCTGGCCGGCGTGCACTTCACCGGTTCCACTGCCGTCTTCGACACCATGTGGAGCGAGGTCGGCCGCAACATCTCGCGCTACCGCAGCTATCCGCGCCTGGTCGGCGAGACCGGCGGCAAGGACTTCGTGCTGGCGCACCGCTCGGCCGACGTCGATGCATTGGCCGTGGCCCTGGTGCGTGGCGCCTTCGAATACCAGGGGCAGAAATGCAGTGCCGCCTCGCGCGCCTATGTACCGGCGTCGCTGTGGCCGGCGGTCAAGTCGCGGGTGGTGGCGATGGTGAAGTCGATCAAGATGGGCGATGTCTGCGACTTCGGCAACTTCATGGGGGCGGTCATCGACAAGCGCGCCTTCGACCGCATCCGCACCTACCTCTACCGCGCCCGCGAAGATGCCACCGTGGAGGTGCTGGTGGGCGGCAAGTGCGACGACAAGACCGGCTACTTCATCGAGCCCACCGTCATCGAAGTCCAGGACCCCCGCCATGCGCTGATGGAAAACGAGATCTTCGGCCCGGTGCTGGCGGTCTACGTCTACCAGGACAGCCAGTGGGACGAGGTCTTGCAGCTGGTCGACAGCACCAGCCCCTATGCCCTGACCGGTGCGGTCTTCGCCACCGAGCGCGCGGCCATCCTGCAGGCTGGCCAGGCACTGCGTTTCGCGGCCGGCAATTTCTACATCAACGACAAGCCCACCGGTGCCGTGGTCGGCCAGCAGCCCTTCGGCGGTGCGCGCCGCAGCGGCACCAACGACAAGGCCGGATCGGCGCTGAACCTGTTGCGCTGGGTCTCGCCACGCACCGTCAAGGAAACCTCGGCACCCCCACACGACTACACCTACGCGTACATGAATAAATAAAGCAGGCGCTACAGCAGGTCCGCCGCCGGCCGGTTGCCGGCAATTCCCGCAATCGGGGCCGAACCGGCAGCAGCGCTGCCAGGGGAGGCTGTGTCTTTTTTTTCTTAAAGAGGAGTGAGCAATGAGGATCAAGATCAATGCGGCCACCTGGATGGCCCTGGCGGCCTGCGCGGTGACGGCCGGCGCCATGGCACAGCAGACCGTGCAGATGGGGGCGGTGCTCTCGCTGACCGGCGCCAATGCGACCGTGGGCGAGGACGTGCGCCGCGCCGTGGACCTGGCCGTGGACAAGGTCAACAGCCAGGGCGGCGTGCTGGGCAAGAAGTTCTCGGTCATCGTCGAGGACTCCGGCGGCAACCCGACCACGGCCCTGAACGCGGCACGCAAGCTGGTGTCGGTGGACAAGGTGCCGGTGGTCATCGGCGAATACTCTTCGGGCATCAGCATTCCGCTGGGCCAGTACCTGGTCAAGGAAGGCGCGGTCCATATCAACATCGCCAGCACCAGCATCAAGATCCGCGATATCGGCGCCACCTCCTTCAACCTGATCGGCCTGGAAAACTTCGGCAACCGCTTCTCGGCTGCCGACACCTGGGCGCTGGGCTACCGCAAGGTCGCCGTGATCGCCCCCAACAATGCCTATGGCCAGGGCGTGGCGCACGGCTTCAAGGAAGAGTTCGAAAAGCTCGGCGGCCAGGTCGTCACCGAGGTGCTCTACACCGCCGGCCAATCCACCTATCGCCGCGAACTGCAGCAGATCGCCCGCAGCGCGCCGGACGCCTACGTCTACACCGCCTACGGCCAGGAATCGGCCATCATCAACCGCGAAGCCTTCGAGCTGGGTCTGCGCAAGACGCCCTGGTACGGCATCCTGCTGTCGATGTGCCTGTCCGACACGCCTGCCGAGATCGCCAACGGCCAGCTGGGCATGGAGGTGGGTTCGGTCGACGGCCCGGCCGGTCGTGCCTATGCCGACGCCTTCCGCGCCCGCTACAAAGAGGGCATGAAGACTTCCTACACCGGCTACGCCTATGACGCGGTATTGATGACGGCAGCCGCCATCAACAAGGCCAGGTCGGTCAATCCGGCCGAGGTCGCCGCCGCGCTCAAGGAGATCGGCCGCGCCTATCCCGGCGTGACCGGCGCCATCAGGTTCGATGCCGACCGCCAGCGCCAGGATCCGCCCTATGCCCGTCTCAAGTTCGACGGCAAGGTCGTGCCACGCTAAGCGCCCGCTTCGATCAGCGACGACTACCGTTCGACCTGAGTAGGCCCTTGGGGCCGTATCGAAGGCGCGCCGATGGTGCGCCTTCGACACACGGCTACGCCGCTACTCAGGACGAACGGTGAGTGGAGTCGTTTTCTGGTCAGAGACCGCGTTTGAATCGCGAGAGGGACGGCCGCGCCATGTCATGTGGTCACCGCCATCCCCTTTGTGCAGCCCTGCAATTCCCGGAGTTTCCCGATGTTCCAATTCCTGATTGACACACTGGTCCGCACCTCGGACCTGGCGCTGGTCGCGCTGGGTCTGTCGCTGGTGTATGGACTGGTGAAGTTCCCCAATATCGCGCATGTGCAATATGCCATGTTGGGGGCTTACCTGAGCTATTTCTTCCAGGCCGCCGGCGTGCCGATGGCACTGGCGATCCTGCTTTCCTGTTGCGCCGTGGGCGTGCTCACGCTGGTGCTGCACCTGCTGGTGTTTCGCCGCCTGTTGCGCTCCGGCCCGGCCATCACCATGATCGGCTCGCTGGCGCTGGCCATGCTGATGGTGGCCTTCACGCTGGGCCTGTTCGGTTCCTTCCCGCTGATGTTCAAGTTGCCGCTGACAGCGCCCCTGCAGATCGGCGAGGTGCGCATCGGCCATACCCAGCTCTATGCGCTGGCTACTACCGTCCTGCTGCTGGTGCTGTTTTCGGCGCTGCTGTTCTACACCAGCACCGGCCGCGCCATGCGTGCGCTGTCGTGTAATCGCGCCCTGGCAGCCGCCTCTGGCCTCAATGCCGAGAACATCACGCGCCTGGTCAACTTCAGCAGCGGCGCCCTGGCCGCCCTCGGCGGCAGCATGCTGGCCATGACCAGCGGCGCCCACGTCAACCTGGGCTACGACATGCTGCTGCCGGTGTTTGCCGCTGCCATCCTGGGCGGCCTGGGCAATCCGCTGGGCGCGGTGGCCGGTGCCTTCCTGATCGCGCTCACCGAGACGGTGGTCACCAACCTCAACTTCGGCTGGCTGCTGGGCAAGCCGGTGGCGTTCCTGCCGGTGGCCTACATCAGTGCCGCTTCCTTCCTCATCCTGCTGCTGGCCCTGCTGTTCAAGCCCTACGGCCTGTTCGACCGCGAGGTGCGTCGTGTTTGATTTCCTGATCTTTTCCCTGACCATCGCCGGCATCTACGCCATCATGGCGCTGGGCCTGAACCTGCAGGCCGGCTATGCTGGCTTGCTCAACTTCGGTCATATCGCCTTCGCCGGCATCGGCGCCTATGCCACCGGCATCCTCACGGCGGCCGGCTATCCGGCGCTGGTGGGTGCGGGCGTGGGTGTGCTGGTGGCCATCGTGCTGGGCTGGTGCATCGCCCGCCTGGGCCGCCAGCTCGGCGCCGACTACTGGGGGATCGCCACCCTGGCCATCGCCGAGATCCTGCGCACCGTCGCCACCAACGAAGACTGGCTCACCGGTGGCGCGCAGGGCATCAGCGCCATTGCCTTCCCGCTGGGCAATCTGCCCCGCCCCTGGGGCGCGCTGGGCTTCCTGGCGCTGGTGCTGGCGCTGCTGTGGGTGCTCGCACTGGCCAGCCAGCGTTTGGGCGATGGCCGCTTCGGTCGCGCCCTGCGGCTCATGCGCGAGGAACCCAAGCTGGCTGCCTGCATGGGCTACGACCTGCGCGCCCTGAAGTCGCGCGCCATCATGGCCGGCGCCGCCACGACCGCCATCGCCGGTTCGCTCTATGCGCATTACATGAGTTTCGTCGGCCCCGACTACATGCTGGCCTCTGAGACCTTCATGCTGTGGACCATGCTGATGATCGGCGGCATGGGCAATACCGTGGGCGTCATCACCGGCGTGCTGCTGGTGCAGGCTGCCTATTGCCTGGTGCCGTTCGCCAAGGACAGCCTGCACTTCGGCTCGGATATCGCCGGCGCCCTGCGCATCGGCCTGATCGGCCTGATCCTGCTGCTCTCGCTGCTATGGCGCAGCCAGGGCCTGATCCCCGAAAAACTGAGGAAGATCCAATGACCAGCGTGCCTGTCTCCACCCCCACCCCAGCCCTGCTGGAGGTCAGCTCCCTGGCCAAGGCCTTCGGCGGCAACCGCGTCCTGCAGGACGTCAGCTTCAGCATCGGCGCCGGCGAGATCGTCGGCCTGCTGGGCCCCAACGGATCCGGCAAGAGCACGCTGCTCAACACCATCAGCGGCTTCGAAGCCATCGACAGCGGCTCGGTCCGCTACCGCCAGCAGGAGATCGGTCGCCTCAGCGCCCACCGCATCGTCGCGCGCGGCGTGGCGCGCACCTTCCAGCTACCGTCGATGCCCGAGAAGATGTCGGTCATCGAGCTGGCCATGGCCGCCGCCACCGCCCATCACGGTTTCTGGGAAACCCTGGTCGAGCACAGCGGCGTGCGCGCCGCCGAAGCCGCCGCACGCGAGAAGGCCACCCGCCTCCTGCATGAACTGCTGCTCACCCATGTGCGCGACCTGCCGGCCGCGGCACTCTCGGGCGGGCAGAAGAAGCTGCTGGGCATCGTCTGCGCGCTCATGGGCGACCCGCAACTGCTCATGCTCGACGAACCCACGGCAGGCGTGCATCCCAACCTGCGCAATGACATCGTGCAAGCCCTGCGCCGCCTCAATGCGCAAGGCATGACCATCGTCATCGTCGAGCATGACATGCACTTCATCCGCGAAGTCTGCAGTCGCTGTATCGTGCTGGATCGCGGCCATATCGTGGCCAGCTGCGCGCCGCAGGAACTCTCTTCCAACGAGCGCGTGCTGCAAGCCTACCTGGGCGGCGGTGCGCAAGAACAGGGCAATACCATGGAGGCCGCACAATGATCGTCATCGACAAGCTGGTGGCGGGCTACAGCGCCGAGGTCGATATCCTCAAGGGCATGACGCTCTGCGCCGAGCACGCCGAGATCATCACCCTGCTGGGCCCCAATGGCTGCGGCAAGTCCACCCTGCTCAAGACCATCGCCGGCTTCCTCAGGCCGCGCCAGGGCAGCATCCTGCTGCAGGGCAAGGATGTCTCGACCCTGCCGGTGCACCACAAGATCCGTCACAGCGGCATCGGCTTCGTGCCGCAGACCGAGAACGTCTTCGCGGCCCTGTCGGTGCGCGA
>JAFAMT010000128.1 GCA_019233085.1 Herbaspirillum sp. | reverse complement strand
CTGCGCTTTCGATATTTCCGCCATCTTTGGAATGTACGTTTGATCACGTAAAAGATGCACTTGTTCGTTACGCGATCAGAACGCGCTCAGTTTGATGAGTGTGTTTCCGAAAACATCATAAAAACTCCATTTTTACGTGACATTTCTATCAAGTAATGTTTAACTTGTAGTGAATTTGCGGTTTCTCGATAAAAGAGACCGGCGTTAGCCGAGGCGGATTGGTTTTGAGGGATTTCCCAGGTTGGCAGCTCCCGATGCAGAGCAGTCAGCCAGGCGTAGCCCCCCGACGAATCGATATAGAACCAGTAGAGATGCAGTAAGCGGATTCGCAAGAGTGTGACGACACGGAGTACGCCTGGCGTAGGGGCCGTGCCGTCTGCTGCATGTTCGATATCTATTCGGGATAGGAAGGGGTGGCAATGAAGCTGGCCAATTTCAATATTGGCGTCCGCTTGGGGGGCGCATTTTCGGTAGTCCTGCTGTTGATCGTGGTGACTGCCCTGGTCGGGGTCAGGAACCAGGCATCCAACAACGCCGAGATCAACGGCATCGTCAACGAGAAGTACCAGCTCATCGCATTGAGCAACCAGATCAAGAACAATGGCTACAAGGCCAATGCGGTGCTCAGCAACATCCTCCTGGCTTCCTCGCCCGAGGCATCGGCCAAGTACATGGAGCAGTACGTCGGCCTGCGCAAGGCCAATACCGAGGCCTACCAGCAACTGGAAGCCCTGCTCGACAACGACAAGAGCAAGGCCCTCTATGCCGAGCAGACCACCGCGCGCAGCGCCTATGGCGTGGCCGTGCGCAAGTTCTTCGAATTGATGAAGGCCGACAATCGCGCCGAGGCGACCGCGCTTTACCAGGGCGACATGTCGCGCTTGCAGGTCGAGTACTTCGTCATGGTCGACAAGATGGTCAACTACCTGGCCCATGAGATGGTGAGTGATGCCAGGGAGGCCGCCGAGCAGGGCCAGATGGCCGTGGTGCAGATGATTGCGCTGGCGGCAGCGGCGGTGGTACTGGCTTCCATCATCGGTTTCCTGATCACCCGGACCATTACCGCGCCGGTCAGGAATGCCCTGGTGCTGGCCGAGGCCGTGGCCCATGGTGACCTGTCCTATCGCCTGCAGGTCCAGGGCAAGGATGAAATCAGCCGCCTGCTGCACGCCCTGCAGATCATGAGCGATAACCTGCACGACACGGTCTCCAATGTGCGCAGCGGCACCACCGCCATCGACATGGCCGCGCGGGAACTGGCGCAGGGCAACTTCAGCCTGTCTGACCGGACCGAGCAACAGGCCAGCTCGCTGGAAGAAACCGCCTCGGCCATGGAGCAGCTGACCACGGCCGTCAAGCAGAATGCCGACAACGCCCGCCAGGCCAGCGCCTTGGCGGTATCGGCTTCGGATGTGGCGGTGCGCGGTGGTTCCTCGGTGGAGCAGGTGGCCAACATCATGAACGCCATCAGCACATCGTCTGGCAAGATTGCCGACATCATCACGGTGATCGATGGCATCGCCTTCCAGACCAATATCCTGGCGCTGAACGCCGCCGTCGAGGCGGCCCGCGCCGGCGAGCATGGTCGTGGCTTTGCCGTGGTGGCCAGCGAAGTGCGTGGACTGGCCCAGCGCAGCGCCGTGGCCGCCAAGGAAATCAAGTCCCTCATCGAGGGTTCGGTGAACCAGGTCAAGACCGGCAGCGCCATCGTCGAGCAGACCGTCTCCACCATCGATGAAGTCATCGCCAGCATCAAGCACGCCACCGACCTGATCACCGATATCAGTTCCTCCAGCAAGGAACAGAGCGAGGGCATCGAGCAGATCAACCAGGCCATCAGCCAGATGGACCAGATGACCCAGGAGAACTCGGCCCTGGTGGAGCAGAACGCTGCCGCCTCCAAGGCCCTGCAAAACCAGGCCGAGCAATTGTCGGAACTGATGGGACGCTTCAAGCTCAGCGAGCTGCTGGCGTACTCCCATGCCAACCCCAACAGACCCGGCCCACGGGTTGCCAACGTCAAGCCCGAGCTATCCCTGATCGAGGCTTGAACGCCCATTCCTGAGCGTTTGCGAGGAGACCGCGCGCGCCGCTTCGACGGCGTGCCGCGATAACAAAAGCGCGTCCCAACCGATTCCCTTACCCGGATGACTTCGCTGCGATACCGTAGCGCAGCCTTCGGGGGAGGTGACTCGTCCATGCAAATGACCGTGCACTCCCACAGAAAGGTCTCGCCATGAGTTTCCAACACCCCACTTCCGTTACCGACCAGGCCGGTGTGCGCCAGGCATTGGCGCACGCCCGCGTGCAAGCCTTCATCGATGCGTATAAAAGGGAAGGCTACCGCATCGCCGATATCGATCCGCTGGGCAGTATCTCCGTGCCGGATATCGCCGAGCTGCAGCCGCAACACCATGCGCTGTGCGATGAGGACATCGTCCTGTCGCAGCATCGTTTCCTCGACGGCCTGGGGCTGAGCACCGTCAGGGACCTGGCGCATCACCTCAGCGAACGCTATTGCGGCCCGCTGGGTGTGGATTGCAGTGGCATGCGCGATGACAGCCGGCGCCAGTGGCTGTTTGCGCGCCTGGGCGCGCAAGACCACCGGGCCGAGATGGCCGCACACGAACGCGCCGCCTTGCTTGCCCGCCTGGTGGCGGCCGAGGAGTGGGAGCGTTTCCTGCAGGAGCAATACCCGCTGGGCAAGCGCTTCTCGCTGGAAGGCTGCGAGAGCCTGCTGCTGCTCATGGAGAGCCTGGCCGAGCGCGCCAGCTTCTACCAGCTGGAAAAACTCTTCTTTGCCATGCCGCACCGGGGCCGCTTGAACCTGCTGGTGAATTTCATGCAGATGCCGGCGGCCGAGATCGTGGCGTATTTCGACAAGCAGAAAACCACCCCGTCCGCCGCCGGGGCGGTTGATCTGCCGTATCACCTGGGTCACCACAGCGTACGCGCCACGGCCCATGGCCAGATCAGCCTGCAGCTGGCGCACAATCCCTCGCACCTGGAAAGTGCCTATCCGGTATTGCTGGGCATGGTGCGCGGCGCCCAGGCGCAAGACATCCATGGCCAGGCGCCGGCCTCCGTCGTGATCCATGGCGATGCGGCATTCTGCGGGCAGGGCGTGGTCATGGAGTCGCTCAAGCTGGCCCAGCATCCCGGCTATTCGGTAGGCGGTACGGTACACATCATCGTCAACAACCAGATCGGCTTTACCACACCCAATCCGCTCGATCCCGAGAACCACGGCTATTGCACCGACATCGCCCGCATCGTCGGCGCGCCGGTGCTGCACGTCAACGCCGATCAGCCGGAGATGGTCTTGCGCGCCGCGCGGATCGCCTTCGACTACCGCATGCAGTTCCAGGCCGATGTGGTCATCGACCTGGTCGGCTACCGCCGCTGGGGGCATTCCGAGCAGGATACCAGCACGTTCACGCAGCCCTTGCTGCATGCATTCATCGAGAAGCATCCCACCGTCACCGCGCTCTACGAGCAAGCGGCCCAGCCGGGTATGGTCGATGGCTGGCCCGGCCTGGCGCGGGCACGACAGGAGGCGCGGGCGCGTTTCAAGGCCGATGTCGTTGCCGAGGGGGCTCTCCCTGCTCGGTCGGAAGCGGTGCCGATACAGGGCCGGCGAGCAAATCCAGGGCTGGCCGAGCTGCGTCATTTGGTCCAGCAGATGACGACTCTGCCGAGTGGTTTCGAGGCACATGCAGCCATCGGCAAGCTGATCGCGCAGTGGCAGGCCAGCGTGACGTCCCCGCAGGCGGCTTGCCAGTGGACCTTCGCCGAGAACATGGCCTATGCCTCCTTGCTCAGCCAGGGGCATGCCGTGCGCATCTCGGGCATGGATGTGCAACGTGGCACCTTCTTGCATCGTCATGCGGTGTGGCATGCGGTCGACGCCGAGCAGGGCCTGCAGCGCGAATTCTGGCCCCTGCGCGAAGTGATGGTCGAGGGTGCGGCGCTGGAGATCATCAACTCGCCCTTGAGCGAAGAGGCGGTGGTGGGCTTCGAATACGGCTTCAGCAGCCAGGTGCAAGGTCCGGGATTGGTCATCTGGGAAGCGCAGTTCGGCGATTTCGTCAACGGCGCCCAGATCATAATCGACCAGTACATCACTTCCGGCACCGGCAAGTGGGGCTATCGCTCCGGGCTCACCATGCTGCTGCCCCATGGCTACGAAGGCGTGGGGCCGGAGCATTCGACTGGATACCTCAGCCGCATGCTGTTGCTGTGCGCGCAGAACAACATCCGTGTGGCCATGCCGTCGACGTCGGCGCAATGGTTCCATCTGCTGCGCCAGCAAGCCCTGGAGGGCGCCCAGCCATTGGTGGTGTTCACGCCCAAGGTGGTGCTGCATGGCGAAGCCGCTTCGCACTCGCCGTTGTCGGCGTTGATCGAGGGCGGCTTCGCGCCTTTGCTGGCCGATCGCCAGGCCCATCCTGCGGCCCAGGTCAGGCGGGTGGTGCTGTGCAGTGGCAAGGTCTACTACGACCTGGCCCGGGGCCGGGACGAGGCGGGCGACGAAGCCACTGCCATCCTGTCGGTGGAGCAGCTCTATCCCTTCCCGACGCCATCGCTAAGCCAGGTACTGGCGGGCTATGCGGCAGTCGAAGAGGTGATCTGGGTGCAGGAAGAAGAGCGCAACCAGGGCGCCTGGTTGTGCGTGCGCGAAGCCATTGAAGCCAGCCTGCCGGCGGCGGTGCGGTTGCGCGCCGTCTGCCGCGACAATACCGCCTCCGGGCCGACCGCCTCCAAGAGCGTGCACTACGCACAGCAGCTGCAACTGGTGCGCGAGGTCTTTCCGAGTAGGGAGTCTGCCGCAGGAAATTGAACGCAGGCAATAAAAACGGCGCACTTCAGGCTGAAGTGCGCCGTTTCCCCCTCCGGTTTCCCCGGTATGACTGCAGATATGGCTTTGTATCGCGCAGCTTGCGCAATCGTCAAGAAAAATCAGTAAGTCAGCGTAACGGTCACGGTATCCGAATAGGCGCCTGCCAGCGGAGTCTGCGCTGCCGGGATCTGGCCGTAGACGGTCAGCGTCTGCAGCAGGCCCGAACCGGTGCCGGCCACCGTGTCGGTGCCGATGGTGGTACCCCAGTTGTTGGTATGGGCAGCGTCGCGGTAGAGCGCATAGTTCAGGGTGCCGCCGCCGGTGGCGCTCATCTTGCGGGTGCTGACAGTGGAGCCGGTGCCGGTGCCGGCATCCAGGCCGACGTTGTAGGTCGTGCCGTTGGTGCAGAGCACCGTGATGCTGCCGCTCTGGTTCACCAGGGTCTGGGTATAGGCGCCGAAGGCGATGGCCGAACCGACCACCGTGCAGGAGGCGACTACCGAGGCACTGATGGTCAGCGACGAAGTGGCGGTGGCAGCGAAGGAAGCCGGGGCACTGGAGGCCAGGACGATGGCGGCGATCGAGGCACTGACAAAACGGTTTTGCTTGGCAAAGAACATTTGTTTCTCCTGGTTTGGCTGCCCCGTCCTCGCCCCTTGCAAGAACTTCCCTGTGCAGCTGGTATGGAGACACTTTAATTTCTGGTTACGTTTATCGACATCCGGGCATTCCTGATGGTGGCTCTTTTGGTGTCAGGGAAATCCTGTCAGGACAATCCTGAGTGTTCCCCCATGTCACCTGGACTACCCGGATCACCCCGATCTCAGTACGTGATGAGGATGGTCAGCGTATCCAGATAGCTGCCCGCCTTGACGTTCTGGCTGCCCGTGACCCTTCCGTAGACCGTGTAATTCTTGATGACGGGGGTCAGCACCTGGAGCAGGTAACCGTCGGCGGCAAAGGACGTACTGGAGGAGCCGTCCCCCCAGATGGTGGTGCGGGTCGGGTCGATATAGGCCTGGTAGTTCAGGGCGCTGGCGCCATTGAGCATCTTGCGCTGGGAAAACGCGCCGCTGTTGCCGCTACTGAGCTTGACCGTATAGGCCACCAGCAGCGAGGCCGTGGCCTGGCAGGTGACGGTGATGCTGCCGGTATTGTCCAGGTTGCTGTTCGATTGCGGATCGTACACGCCAAAGGCCACCGGCGTGGACGTGGCCGAGCACAGCGTCTGCGCCTGGGCGGTGGCCGCCGGCAGCAGCCCCAGGGCCAGGCAGGGCAGCACGGCCAGGCAGGGCAGGATGGCAGGTCGGTGTCTCATGTCGGCTCCATGGCGGACCTCAGCGGCAGATCACGAGCTCGTTGCTCATGCCGCCTTCGCTGCGTTGCGGTGGCGTGAGCGTGGCGTAGCAGCGCGCTCCGGAGGGTAGCAGCACGTCCAGGGTATTGACCGGGGCCAGTTCCTGCAGATAGCTCACGCCGTCATACCCCACCGGGGCTTGCAATCCGGTTTCGCGCACCCGTATCGAAGAACCCAGCGGCAGGTAGTTGCCCTCGGCATCCTTGAGTGTGATGGTGACGTCGGAGGCGCGCCGGGTCGTGAAGTTGACCAGCACACCGGATCGGTCACGCGGCTTGACGTACTGCTCGGACTGGTCCAGCTGCAGGGTCAGTGGCAGGTCCAGCACATCCACGGAAATCTTGTTGAGGTCATAGGCGCGCAGGTTGGTCAGCAGCAGTTGGCCGTTGTCGTCGGTGCGGCCGGCGTAGCGGTTTTCGGTATAGACCCCGACGTTCTTCACACCGCTGGTGTTGACCACGGCAAAGCTGTCGTCGATCCAGTCCGAGGCGAACACACTACCATCCATGACCGCCAATGCGCCACGTGCGCCCAGGCGCTGGCTGGAGACATTGGCCGATTGCGAGGCGGCCGCATTGAAGCTGCCATAGCGGCTCTTGTAGTTGAGCTGGCCCAGGCGTTGCTGATAGCTGCCCTCGGTGTCCTGCAACTGCCAGCCGAGGTCGCCGATGGCTACCGTCGAACGGCCAGCCTGGAGGGTCGTGGTGCGCTGGCCATTGTTGCTGCCCACGCTGGCACCGACGACATCACGTCCACCCAGCGGAATGATCAGGCCCACCGTCGCACCATAGCCGCTGTTGCGGAAATCCCGGTAAGCCGTCAGGTACATGCTCGAACTGCTGCCCACCGACTTGAAATAGGTGACGGTCAGGGTCTCGCTGTCGGCCAGGCCCGTGGTGCCGAGGTCGGTGAAGAGCAGCGGGCTCTTGGTCCTGGCATAGGCCATGCTGAGCGAGCCGGCGCTGCGCAGATTCATGCCCAGCGTAGCCACCGTGGCACTGCGCGAGACCGGTGCGCCCTCGATTGCGCCGATATCCTGATAGCCCTCGGTGGATTGGGTGCGGCTCAGCGACATGCTCAGTGGATCGGCATTGCGCTCGATGGCCAGCGATGCCTGCTGTCCGGAGCGGCTATCGGAGCGGCTGGCCGCTACGGCTGACGCCAGCACCGCGCGATTGCCGAGGTTGAAGACGGCGCCGCCGCCGGCCAGCGTCAGCCCGCGCATCGCTTCGGCGTGGCCTTCCAG
>JAFAMT010000480.1 GCA_019233085.1 Herbaspirillum sp. | reverse complement strand
GCGAAGGCCGCGTTGATGATCGAGTCCTTGGAGTAGAAGCCGGCGAAGCCGATATCCAGGTGCGGGATGCCCACGCCGGTGATGGCCAGGGTGCCGATCAGCATCACCGCGTAGGTGATGGGCATCAGCTTCCACAGTCCGCCCATCTTCCGCATGTCCTGCTCGTGGTGCATGCCGATGATCACCGAGCCGGCGCCCAGGAACAGCAGGGCCTTGAAGAAGGCGTGGGTCATCAGGTGGAACACCGCCACCGAGTAGGCCGAGGCGCCCAGCGCGACGGTCATGTAACCCAGCTGCGACAGCGTGGAGTAGGCCACCACGCGCTTGATGTCGTTCTGCATGGTGCCCAGGAAGCCCATGAACAGCGCCGTGATCGCACCGATCACCAGGATGAAGGACAGTGCGGTGTCCGACAGTTCGAACAGCGGCGACATGCGGGTGACCATGAAGATACCGGCCGTCACCATGGTAGCGGCGTGGATCAGCGCGGAAATCGGGGTCGGGCCTTCCATCGAGTCCGGCAGCCAGACGTGCAGCGGGAACTGGGCCGACTTGCCCATGGCACCCACGAACAGGCAGATACATGCCACGGTCAGAAGCATCCAGTCAGTACCCGGCAGGGTCAGCGTGGCCAGCTCGGCACGCTTGGCGAAGACTTCGTTGTAGTTCATCGAACCGGCGTAGGCCAGCAGCAGGCCGATACCCAGGATGAAGCCGAAGTCACCCACACGGTTGACCAGGAAGGCCTTCATGTTGGCCTTGATGGCCGTCGGTCGGGTATACCAGAAACCGATCAGCAGGTAGGACACCAGGCCCACCGCTTCCCAACCGAAGAACAGTTGCAGGAAGTTGTTGCTCATCACCAGCATGAGCATGGAGAAGGTGAACAGCGAGATGTAGGAGAAGAAGCGGTTGTAGCCTTCATCTTCCGCCATGTAGCCGATGGTGTAGATGTGAACCATCAGCGACACGAAGGTCACCACGCACATCATCATCGCAGTCAGGCTGTCGACCATGAAGCCGATCTCCAGCTTGAGGCCTGCCACCGTCATCCAGTTGTACAGCGTGCCGTTGTAGGTGGCGCCGTCCAGCACTGCAAGCAGGGTCTGGATGGAGATGATGGCGGCGATCAGCACGCCCAGGATGGTCGCGGTATGCGACACCTTGCGGCCAACCACGTTGCCGAAGAATTTGGTACCCAGGAGGCCGGCGATGGCCGAACCTGCCAGCGGCGCCAGGGGTACAGCAAGAAGAAGATGTGGGTTAAGTTGCCCAGCCATGATGAACCTTATCGCTTATTGGCTGCCCCGCCTGCACCATGTGCTGCAAGGGGGCCTCCCATCTTTAAATGAAATTCAAACCAGAACGCAAAAACAGGACGCTGCGGATGCCGACTCAGCCCTTGAGGCTGTCGAGGTCTTCCACGTTGATGGTATCCAGGTTACGGAACAGCACCACCAGAATCGCCAGACCGATCGCGGATTCAGCCGCAGCCACGGTCAGGATGAAGAACACGAAGATCTGTCCGCCCGCGTCACCGAGGTAATGCGAGAAAGCAATGAAGTTCATGTTGACCGCCAGCAGCATCAGTTCGATCGCCATCAGCAGCACGATGATGTTCTTGCGGTTCAGGAAGATACCGACGATCGAGATCGCGAACAGGATCGCGCCGATGATCAGGTAGTGGGAGAGCGTGATTGCCATGATTCTTGATCGCCCTTCTTAAGATTGTTGACCGTCGGCCGCTGCGTCGGCGGCAGGCGCGTTGCGGGTGGATTCGGCCTTCATGCTGACCAGGCGCACGCGGTCCGATGCCTTGACCTTGACTGCCTGGGCCGGGTCGAAGTACTTGCTGTCCTTACGCTTGCGCAAAGTCAGCGCCACGGCGGCGACGATGGCCACCAGCAGGATCACGGCAGCGATTTCAAAGGCATACACGTATTCGGTGAAGATCAGCTTGCCCAGCGGCTTGGTCTGGCCGATGGTGTCGGACGCGGCCGGCACCTGCGACTCCGAGACCCAGAAGCTGCGCAGCAGCACGGCGGCCATTTCCAGCACGATGATCACGCCGATGGTGGCGGCCAGCGGGAAGTAGCCCCAGAAACCCTCTCGCAACTTGTCCATGTTGATATCGAGCATCATCACCACGAACAGGAACAGCACCATCACCGCGCCCACATAGACCAGCACCAGCACGATGGCCAGGAACTCGGCCTTGAGCAGCAGCCAGAGACCGGCCGCCGAGAAGAACGACAGCACCAGGAACAGTGCCGCATGCACCGGGTTGCGGGCGGTGATGACGCGCATGGCGGCGACCACGAGGATCACGGCGAACGCGTAGAACAAGACAGTTTTAAATTCCATAATCAACCAGAAGTTGGTTCATTCAATCAGCACCGGAACTGCACGCCCAAGCCTGCAGCAGCAATTCCATCGCACTACATCCATCCCAAGCACTTCGATCCTGCCCTGCCCGGCCCCCTTCAGGTGGCCCGGCAGTCCCGATCAACGGTAGGCGGCATCGGCAGCGCGGGCTGCGGCGATTTCGTTTTCGTAGCGGTCGCCCACTGCCAGCAGCATTTCCTTGGTGTAGTACAGGTCGCCCCGCTTTTCACCGTGGTATTCCAGGATGTGCGTTTCGACGATCGAGTCGACCGGGCAGGACTCTTCGCAGAAACCGCAGAAGATGCACTTGGTCAGGTCGATGTCGTAGCGGCTGGTGCGACGGGTACCGTCGGCACGCTGCTCGGATTCGATGGTGATGGCCATCGCCGGGCAGACCGCTTCGCACAGCTTGCAGGCGATGCAGCGTTCTTCACCGTTGGGGTAGCGACGCAGGGCGTGCAGACCACGGAAACGCGGCGACATCGGTGTCTTTTCCTCGGGGAATTGCACCGTGATCTTGCGCTTGAACAGGTAGCGACCGGTCAGGGCCAGGCCCTTGAACAGCTCGCGGAGCATCAGGCTGCCGAAAAAATCCTTAATAGCTTCCATTTTTAGCCTCAGCCTTCAATCTTATTTCCAGATATTCCAGGGCGACTGGATCCAGATCGCCACGACCACCAGCCACACCAGGGTCAGCGGGATGAACACTTTCCAGCCCAGACGCATGATCTGGTCATAGCGGTAGCGCGGGAACGATGCGCGGATCCACACATACAACGACAGGAAGAAGAAGGTCTTCAAGCCCAGCCAGATCCAGCCCGGAATGAAGTCCAGAGCCGAGATCGGTGCCGACCAGCCGCCGAAGAACAGCAGCGAGGTCAGGATGGAGATCAGGATCATCGCGGCGTATTCGGCCAGGAAGAACATGGCGAACGACATGCCCGAGTA
>JAFAMT010000330.1 GCA_019233085.1 Herbaspirillum sp. | reverse complement strand
AGCGTGGAGGCTGGCAAGTCTTATCGTTTGTATGTGAACGGCGACGGTCTGTTCGATGTCCCGTCCGTAACCGCCCGCCATCGTAACCGCAACCGGGATTTCATGCTGGCGCGCATGGGAAAACACTGCCTCGTCGCGCGCCGCCAGGCCCGCCAGGCTCAGCTTCATCTTGCCCAGGCGATCGCCCTCGTGCGGATCGGCGCCGGCCAGGTAGATCAGCAGTTGCGGTGCGAAGCGCGCCTGCAGCGTGACCAGCGCGCCCTGCAGGGCATGCAGGTAATCGGCATCGCCGATGCCATCGGGCAAGGCCACGTCGAGGTCGCTGCGCTCTTTCTCGAAGGGATAGTTGTTTTCACCGTGCAGCGACAGGGTGAACACCGAATCGTCCCGCGCCAGGATGGAGGCCGTACCGTTGCCCTGGTGCACGTCCAGGTCGACGATGGCGACACGGGCGGCGCGGCGCTCGGCCTGCATCAGGCGCGCGGCGATGGCGGCATCGTTGAACACGCAGAAGCCGGCGCCATGGTCGGCATAGGCATGATGGGTGCCGCCGGCCAGGTTGACGGCGACGCCATCGCTGAAGGCGGCACGACAGGCGGCAATGGTGGCGCCGGAAGAGCGCCGCGAACGCTCCACCATCTCCGGCGACCAGGGAAAACCGATCTCGCGCTGCTCGGCCGCCGTCAGCTCGCCACGACTGGCGCGGGCGATGTAGTCGGGATGATGGGCCAGGGCCAGCTCGCCATCGCTGGCCGGCATGGCTTCATGGAACTCAAGATCGGCCACCGCCCGCGCCGCACCCTCGCGGATCATGCGGTACTTGACCATGGGGAAACGATGCCCCGGTGGCAGGGGCAGGACGAAGTGGTCGCTGTAGTAGGCTTTCAAACGTAACTTTCGATTAATCCGTTTTATACATTTCTGCGTCGCAACAATTGCTATCGAAACACTCGTCTGACGACTGATTTTCCCCGCTGCGTGCGAGGATGGACGAGGAGGCCAGCCTTTCCCCGACTGACTCAGAATGCGCGCAAGTCCTTGATTCGACGTGGATCAATTTTGTACAAAAAATTCCATTTCCCGCACAATGAAATCATTGACTTTATGATCTATTAATCTAGAATCGCCTTGTGCATCGCATCATATTCAAATAAGAAATTACATCGGAGATCCACTTTTTTCCAGATCGGCCCGTAAGCAATTCGCCAGTAGTCGCTGCCTTGTTCATCAACCCCATCAACGAGAAGGATGTGTCAACATGACGACCTACACCGAGCAATTTTCCGCTGCAGCCAAAGCCAACGCCGAAGCGCAAATCGCCCTGTTCAGCCAACTGGCCAGCAAGACCTTTGAAGGCGTGGAAAAACTGGTCGACTTGAACCTGAAGGCAGCCAAGTCTTCGCTGGAAGAAAGCCAGGCGACGGCCCAGAAGCTGTTCGCGGCCAAGGATCCCCAGGAGTTCTTCTCCCTCACCAGCGCCCAGGCCCAGCCGACACTGGAAAAGTCGGTCGCCTACGGCCGTCACCTCAGCGGCATCTTCTCCAGCACCCAGGCTGAACTGACCAAGGCCGCCGAAGCCCAGATCGCCGAAGTGAACCGCAAGGTCGTGGCCATCATCGACGAAGTCTCCAAGAACGCCCCGGCCGGTTCCGAACAGGCCATCTCGCTGTTCAAGTCGACCATCGGCAACCTCAGCGCCGGCTACGAGCAGTTCACCAAGAACGCCAAGCAAGCCGCCGAAGTGCTGGAAGCCAACGTCAGCAACGCCGTCGACCAGCTCTCGCAAGCCAGCACCAAGGTCACCCGCGCTGCCAAGAAGTAATCACGCCGCACCGTCGTCGTGAATGTGAATGCCCCGGTCTTGCCGGGGCATTTTTTCGTCCATTCTTCGCACCGCCCTCTCAGGTAGCGATCTCGAATTCGGCATGCAACTGGCGCAAGCCTTCCTGCATCATCTCGAAGGCCGGGCCTACCTGTTCCGGGTCACCCTTCACACCCAGGTCGATATGGCGGCGGATCTTCTCGTCGCCCACGTGCGGCAGGCTGAACACCTTCACCAGCGGGTACTTGGCCTCGATGGCCTCCATCAGCGGCGTCAGCGTCGATTCCATCGCCTCGAACACCAGCATGGAGCGCTCGGCCCATGCTTGGCGGTGGAACTGGTCGGCATAGTGCGTCTCCAGCACCCACTCGAACATCGGCCAGGCCATCACCGGGAAGCCCGGTGCAAAGTGATGCGCCCCCGTGCCGCTGGTATTGGCCAACGAGAAACCCGGGATCTTGTTATAGGGATTGGGGATGATGGCAGCGCCCTGCGGGAATTCGCCCATCTTGAGGCGGTGCAGGTTATCCGGGGCATCGAAATTGGGGGTGACACCGGCTTCGCGGGCGGTGTCGGCGATGCGCTCCTGGATCTTGGCCTTGGCCTCGGGATGCAGTACCAGCGGCACACCCAGGGCGGCAGCGGCGCACTGGCGGGTGTGGTCGTCAGGCGTGGCGCCGATGCCACCAGTGCAAAACACCACATCGTCGCTGGCCAGCGTGCGCTTGAGGGTGGCGGTGATGCGCGCCGGATCGTCGCCGATGTATTCGGCCCACGCCAGTGGCAGGCCGCGCTGCGAGAGCAGCTCCAAGACCTTGGGGAAATGCTTGTCGATGCGGCGCCCCGAGAGGATCTCGTCGCCGATGATGATGAGTCCGAATGCCATGAGTCTGCTCTGCCGGTAAAGTTGATCAAACTGCAGCGATTATGCCCGATCCGCGCGGGCCGCGTCCAAGCTCAACGTGGTGTCATACCGACGCTCTGGCCCGACGGCGGGCCATCCGGCGGCTGGCCGCTGCGATGGCGCAACAGGGCCTCCAGGCAATAGAACTGGAACCACAGGCCAGTGAAGACGAACACCAGCACGTACAGCCAGATCGCCACGGCCGCCAGGAAAGGCAGCAGGATCACCGACAGCACGCCACCCAGCCAGAGCAGCGTGGGCGCCGCCCCGAGCAAGCCGGCGATGGTACCGATGACCAGCAGCGGCCCGCGATGCAGGCGCAGGACGGCGCGCCGCTCCTCGGCGCTGGCGTAGTCGGCCAGGGTGTCATAGGCCATGACGCGATAGGTCAGCCAGCCCCATAGCAGCGCGTGCACCACCAGGGCCAGCGGCGGCACCAGGAATACCCAGATCGTCAGCAACCACAGGATGGTGAAGACGGCAAAGCACCACAGCGAGGTCCACAGGCTGCCCAGGACGCTGCCGCCATGGCGCTTCTCCAGCATCGGGTAATGGCGCGCACCGATGTGCCGGGCCACTGCCGGGATGGTAAACAAGCCCACGAACACCAGTGCGGTCAGGATCATCAGCGGCAGCAGCGCCCACATGGCCAGCATCGGCACCAGCACCGTCTTCAGGGCGCCCATGCCGAACCAGGCCAGCACGCTGCCGGCCTCGCCGAACATGTTGTTGGCCACAAAATAACCCTGCAGCCAGTCGATGACCGACTGCAGCCCCAGCCACAGGCACAGGCCCCACAAACCCAGCGAGACCGCAAAGGGCAGCACCGTCAGCAACAGCATGCGGATGTGCAACTGCGCCAGCAGGGCGCGCCCGAAGGAAGCCAGGAACAGGCGCATCAGCGGGCCTTCCGGCGGGTGAATTCGCGGATGCGCTTCAAGCCCAGCCACTGCTGCATCCAGAAGCCGCGACCGTAGTCGCGTCCCTTGCCGGCCGGCGGCGGCAACTGGTCACGCACGCCGGTCATGGCGAAACCCTGGCTGAA
>JAFAMT010000083.1 GCA_019233085.1 Herbaspirillum sp. | reverse complement strand
TAATGGATCAGCGGCTTATCGACGATGGGCAGCATTTCCTTGGGCTGGGCCTTGGTGGCCGGCAGGAAGCGGCTACCGAGACCGGCGACGGGAAATACGGCTTTCTTGATCTTCTTGATCATCATGACTCCGAGGGAAAATGAAGCTAATTGAAACTTGTCAAAACTTATCGAATCCTGCGCCAGGCCCGCCTGGCAAGCTGATGGCATCCGATGCCATCAGCAAAAATACGTCTACTGCCGCCCACATCATCGATCCGGCATCCACTACTGCCCGGCGCACAGGGCCTTCAGAGCATCCTCGTCCAGGATGGCGATGCCCAGCTCCTCGGCCTTGGCCAGCTTGCTGCCGGCCTCGGCACCGGCCACCACGTAGCTGGTCTTCTTGGACACCGAACCCGTTACCTTGCCGCCGGCAGCCTCGATCAGGTGCGAGGCTTCATCACGCGACAGGTTCGGCAGGGTTCCGGTCAGCACGAAGGTCTTGCCGGCCAGGTGCTTGGCAGCGGCCTCGACGCCTTCGCTCTCCGGCCAGTGTACGCCGACTGCACGCAGTTGCTCGACCAGTTCCACATTGACCGGATCGCTGAAGAAGGCGCGGATCGAACTGGCCACTACCGGGCCGATATCGGCCACTTCCAGCAATTGTTCCTCGCTGGCCTCCAGCACCTTGTCGATGCCACCGAAATGCCGCGCCAGCTCCTTGGCCGTGGCCTCGCCGACGTGGCGGATGCCCAGCGCATAGATGAAGCGTGCCAGCGTGGTGGTCTTGGACTTCTCCAGGGCATCAAGCACATTCTGTGCCGACTTCTCGGCCATGCGGTCCAGCTCGGCCAGGGCCGACAGGCCCAGACGATACAGATCGGCAGGCGTGTTGACTACCTGCCTGTCGACCAGTTGTTCGACCAGTTGTTCACCCAGGCCTTCGATATCCATGGCACGGCGCGAGGCGAAATGCTGCAGGCCGCCCTTGCGCTGGGCCGAACACTTCAGCCAGCCGCCGGAGCAGCGCGCCACCGCCTCGTCCTCGGCACGTACGATGGGTGAGCCGCACACCGGGCAAGCCGCGGGCATGATAAAGGCGCGGGCATCGGCCGGACGCTTCTCGGGCACATAGGCCACCACTTCAGGGATCACGTCGCCGGCACGGCGCACGATGACGGTGTCGCCGATCTGGATATCCTTGCGCCTGACTTCGTCTTCGTTATGCAGCGTGGCATTGGTGACGGTCACGCCACCGACGAAGACCGGATTGAGGCGCGCCACCGGTGTGATGGCACCGGTACGACCGACCTGGACTTCAATGTCCAGCACCACGGTCAGGGCCTCCTGGGCCGGGAACTTGTGGGCCAGCGCAAAGCGCGGTGCGCGCGAGACGAAGCCCAGCTGTTTCTGCTGGTCCAGACGGTCGACCTTGTAGACCACGCCATCGATTTCGTAGGGCAGGCTCTCGCGCTTGGCGCCGATGCCACGGAAGAATTCCAGCAATCCGTCCGCCCCCGTGACCACGGCGCGCTCCTTGCACACCGGCAAGCCCAGTTGCTGGTACCAGTCCAATAGGCCCGAGTGCGAGGCCGGCATCTCGGCCCCTTCCAGCACGCCGATGCCATAGGCGAAGAAGCGCAGCGTGCGCTGGGCGGTGATGCGCGAATCGAGCTGGCGCAGGCTGCCGGCGGCGGCATTGCGGGGATTGGCGAATTCCTTCTGGCCGGCATCGCGCTGGCGCTGGTTCAGGCGGGCGAAATCCTCCTTGTACATCAGCACCTCGCCGCGCACATCGAGCAGCCGCGGCAGGTTCTCGCCATGCAGGCGCAGTGGGATGGCGCGCACGGTACGGATGTTGGCGGTGACGTTCTCGCCGGTGGTGCCGTCGCCCCGGGTGGCTGCCTGCACCAGCACGCCGTTCTCGTAGCGCAGGTTGATGGCCAGGCCATCGAATTTCAGTTCGGTGGCGTAGCGCACTGGCTGCAGTGTTTCCAGACCATCACTGACGCGCTTGTCGAAGGCTTCGATGTCTTCATCGGAAAAACCGTTGCCCAGCGAGAGCATGGGAATGTCGTGGCGCACCGGTTCGAACTGCGGCAGCGGCCCCGCGCCCACCCGCTGGGTCGGCGAATCGGCGGTGAGCAGCTCGGGATGGGCGCCTTCCAGCGCCTGCAACTCCTGGAACAGGCGGTCGTATTCGGCGTCCGGGATGCTGGGCTGGTCCAGCACGTAGTAACTGTGGTTGTGGCGGTTCAATTCGGCGCGCAGCTCGTAGGCGCGCACCAGCCAGTCCGGCGCCCCTTGCGGGGGCCGTCCGGCGGAAAACAAATCTGCTTGCATCGTGGTGAAGAAAAAAACGCTGCCTTAGCTGAACAAACGCAAGGCACGGGTGGAGCCGGCAGCAATCTCGGCCGATTCCATGGCGCTGTAGAAGGCTGAGACCTGTTCGGCGATATCGGCCAGGGCCTCGTCGGTCAGGAGCTGGTCGCTATCGTCGACGATCACGCCGCCCAGGCGCTGCGACAGCGAACGGGCGCAGGCGACCAGCGCGCCGTAGCCGTCGCGCGAGGGCGCCACGCGGGGCACGTCCAGCAGCAGGGTCAGGCGATCCGTGGTCTCGTCGGTGGGGGTGGCATTGGTGGAGAGCGCAAAGAGCACCTCGCCTTCGCCATCCTGCATCACCAGATAGGCCTCGGTGCGACGATCGAAGCCCTGGCGGGTCAAGGCCGCCAGCAGCGTGGCCAGGCTCCAGGGCGCGCCCTGGGAGCGCACGTTCACCGACAGTTGCGCATCGTGGTCGGCGATGAACTGGTGCAGGGCCTGGGCGGTGCGGATCACGTCGGGCATGTCCGGCAGCTCCGGTTCACCCGAGAGCGTATCGGTGAGGTCGCGCAGGCGCATGACCAGCTCCGAGTACTCGATCTCGTTCAAGGTGCTGCTGCGGTTGGCCAGTTGCGCGCCAGCCAGCAAGGCGGAGTAGATGCCGCCGTGGTTGATGGCTTCCCAGTCGCCTTCGATGGTGCGGCCGATGAAGTGCACCGGCTTGTTGCCGACATGGCGCAGGTTCTGCAACAGCGGCAGCAGTTTGTCGCCGCGCAGCGGATTGTCCAGGGCGATGGGGATGTTGCAGTCGATCAGCTCATCCACCGGCAACTCGCGCCGGGGCGCCAGGCGGGCCTGCATTTCCGGCGGCGGGGTGAAGGCCGCCACCTCCTCGACGGGCTCCTCGGCACCGGCGATGACCTGCGCCACGGTCGACTGCGGCGCTTGCGCCAGGGCCTCGTCCAGGGCGGCCTCCTGGGCCGGGTGGAGAGTATCGGCCAGCGGCGCGTCGCCCAGGAAGGGCTCGCGCGGCTCGAACTGGGCCTGGTCCAGATAGGCCTTCACGGGCGCCGGGACCGGCTTGCGTTCGGGAGCATCGTACAGGGAGGGCTCGGCGCGCTCGCTGGGCGCAGCAATCGGGGCCGTCGGAGCCGCCTGGGCTGCACTGCGTTCGGCGGCGGGGGCCGGTGCGTAGACCGGTTCGACCGCTGCCTGCTCGTCGGGCGACATCAGCACATCATCGTGGGACGAGGAAAAGGCGCGCTCCACCGTCTTGCGCGCCTTGTGCTCCTGCCACTTGTTGTAGGAAATGACACCGGCGACGAACACGCCACCGATGATGATCAGGCTGGTCTGGAGATCCATCATGCTGCGCGTCCCTTCATTCTGGCTGGCTGGATAGCGCCATCAACGGCGCCGCGTGGCATGGTCGGCTGGGTAATGCTGCTCATCGAGGGAATCCGAATCCTATCAATCCAAGAATGCCCCGACCGCGCCGGCCGTCGTGGCGGTGGTCCTTCGCACCGCTGCCGGCATGGGCAACGCGCCCAAGACAAGGCTCGGTGACATCGAAAGGACAGGCTGCGGCAAGTTCGCGGTCAAGATATTGTAATTTTTTCAAGGCCCGTGGGGGCCGTCATCACCAGTTCCGGCCGGCGCAAGCGCCCGCGCCGGGCTGGGCGGCAAGGTTTTCAGGGTACGGTCACGCCCCCTGCTTGTCAAGCCGACAAAGCCCGCAACACGGGCGCCGCCAGGCATCAGGCGGCCTGCTCGGCGCTGGAGAAGTTGGCGGCCGATTCCATGTCCACGGCCACGATACGTGACACGCCCTGCTCCTGCATGGTCACCCCGATCAGCTGCTGCGCCATTTCCATGGCGATCTTGTTGTGGGAGATGAACAGGAACTGGGTGTACTCCGACATGCGCTTGACCATGTTGGCGAAGCGCTCGGTGTTGGCATCGTCCAGCGGCGCATCCACCTCGTCGAGCAAGCAGAACGGCGCCGGATTCAGCTGGAACATGGAGAACACCAGGGCCGTCGCCGTCAGCGCCTTCTCGCCACCGGAGAGCAGGTGGATGGTGGCGTTCTTCTTGCCCGGCGGCTGCGCCATGACCTGCACGCCGGAATCCAGGATCTCGTCGCCGGTCATGATGAGCTTGGCCTGGCCGCCGCCGAAGAGCACCGGGAACAGCTCCGAGAAGTGGCGGTTGACCTTGTCGAAGGTGTCTTGCAGCAGGTCGCGGGTTTCCATGTCGATCTTGTGGATCGCATCCTGCAGGGTGGTAATGGCTTCGTTCAGGTCGGCATGCTGGGCGTCGAGGAAGCGCTTGCGCTCGGAGGCCGTGGCCAGTTCGTCCAGGGCCGCCAGGTTGACCGCCCCCAGCGCCGCGATGGCATTGGTCAGGCGGGTCACTTCGCCTTGCAGGTAGGATGGACGCATGTCGCTGGTGAGCTTTTCCGACAGGGCGGCTTCGTCGGCATTGGTCTGGGCCAGGGCTTCGGAGAATTGTTCCTGGTTCAGGCGCGCGGCCTGTTCCTTCAACTGCAGCTCGGTGATGCGGTCGCGCTGCGGCTGCAGGCTGCGTTCGGCCTGCATGCGGCTTTCTTCATGCGAGCGCAATTGCTGGGACAGCTGGTCCAGCTCGTGACGGGCATCGGCCAGCGCGCGTTCCTGCTCGCTGCGACGGTCCAGCAGCTCCTGCAGGCCAGCCTGGGCGGCCTGGTCGTCCAGGCTTTCCAGTTCCAGGCTGCCCTGCTGCATGCTGGCAAACAGCTGCGCCGCCTGCTCCAGGGCGGTGGCGATGCCACGCTTCAATTCCTCGATCTTGTTGCGATGCGACTTCTCGGCGAACTCGCTCTCCTGGGCTGCACGCTCCAGCTCGCGCAGGCGGGTGCGGGCGTCGTTGAGCTGCTGTTCCTTGTTGAGGTAATCGGTCTGGCCGTTTTCGTGCTGCTCCTGCAGCTCGGCCAGTTCGATATCGAGCTCCTCGAAGCGCGCCTCGGATTCAGCCTGGACCTGCTGCTGTTCGGCTTCCTGCATGCCGATCTCTTCCAGGTCGGTGGCGATCTGGGTGCTGCGCTGGTTGAAGCGTTCCTGCACTTCGGCCAGCTTCATCACCTCGATCTGCAGGCTATGCGCCGACTGGGTCAGCGAATTGACGCGCTGGCGCAGTTCCTGCAGGCGCTGCGAGGCGGCCGACAAGGCTGCCTCGGCGCGCACGGCACGGCCCTTGGCTTCCTCGGCCAGCATGGACTGGGCACGCTGCTGCTTGGTGATGTTCTCGATTTCCTGCTGGCGCGCCAGCATGCCGTCCTGCTCGGAATCGGAGGCATAGAAGCGCACACTGGATTGGCTCACCACATGGCCCTGACGGGTCACGAAGAGGCCACCCAGCGGCAGCCTGGAACGTTCGGCAAAGGCGGTGGCCGTGTCGTCGGCGATGTAGATGTGGTTGAGCCAGTCGTTCATCAGGGCGCGCAGGCCCGGATCGTTCAGCTGCAGCAGGCCCACGAAGGGTTTCAGGCCGGCGACCGGCTGCGCATCCGGCTGGGCCAGCCCGGCATTGGGGGCATACAGCGCCAGCTTGGCCGGCGGTGCATCGCTGAAGAAGGCCTTGGCCCAGTCCAGGTTGGACATTTCCAGGGCCGACATGCGCTCGCGCAGCACCGCTTCCAGCGCGGTTTCCCAGCCGGATTCGATATGCAGCTTCTGCCACAGGCGCGGCAGCTCGGCCAGGCCGTGCTTTTCCAGCCAGGGCTGGACCTTGCCTTGCGCCTGCACGCTTTCCTGCAATTGCTTCAGGGCGCTCAGGCGCGCTTCCAGCTGGGCGTTGGCCGAGGTTTCCTTGCTCACCAGTTCCTGGGCGGTGCGGCGCTCTTCTTCCAGGCGCGGCAACTGCTCCTGCGCCTCTTCCAGGTACATATTGGCTTCTTCCAGCGAGGCCTGTTTTTCTTCCAGCTGCAGGCGCAGGTTGGACAGGTGCACCTCGTCGGGCATGGCCATGCCGTTCTTTTCCTGCATCAGCCGCTCACGGCGGGCCGCCAGGCCGGAGAGGATATTGGAGGCATTGCGCTGGTGCGTCGATTGCAGTTCGATCTGCTGCTGCACCTGCATGATCTTGCCGCGCGATTCGGTGGTCTTCAGCTGCGACTCGCGCCAGGCCGCTTCCAGCGAGGGCAGGCGGTCGCTGGTGTCCTGCACGGCGTGCTGGGCCTGCTCCACGCGCAGGCCGAATTCTTCCAGCTGGATCTCGGCCTCGGCCAGTTCTTCCTGCTGCTGCGTGCCCTGGCGCTGCCACTGGTCGCGCTGCGCGCCCAGGGAGTTCAACTGGGCCTGCAGGCGGTTGCGCGATTCGATGACGAACTTGATCTGCGCTTCCAGGCTGCCGATCTCGGAGTTGGTCTGGTACAGGTGACCCTGCGCCTGGTGCAGGCGGTCGCCGGCGCCGTAGTGGGCCTGGCGCATATGTTCCAGTTCGGTCTCGACGTGGCGGAGCTTGGCGGTCTGCTCTTCCAGGTCGATCTGGGCGCGTTCGATTTCCTTGAAGAACCTTTCCTGCTCGGCCTTGGCTTCGTTCTTGCGCAGCAGCCAGAGCAGCTTCTGCTTTTCTTCCTGGTCGTTCTGCAGCTCATGGAATTTCTTGGCCACGGCGGCCTGGGCTTCCAGCTTTTCCAGGTTGGCGTTGAGCTCGCGCAGGATGTCTTCCAGGCGGGTCAGGTTCTCGGTGGTGTCGTGCAGGCGGTTCTCGGTCTCGCGGCGACGCTCCTTGTACTTGGAGACGCCGGCGGCTTCTTCCAGGAAGATGCGCAGCTCTTCAGGGCGCGCCTCGATGATGCGCGAGATCATGCCCTGGCCGATGATGGCGTAGGCGCGCGGGCCCAGGCCGGTGCCCAGGAAGATGTCCTGGATATCACGTCGGCGTACCGACTGGTTGTTGATGTAGTAGGACGAGGTACCGTCGCGGGTCAGGGTGCGCTTGACAGCGATTTCGGCATATTGGCCCCATTGGCCGGCAGCCTTGCCGGCGGAGTTGTCGAACACCAGTTCGACCGAGGCACGGCCGGCCGGCTTGCGGTGGGTGGAGCCGTTGAAGATGACGTCCTGCATCGACTCGCCACGCAGCTCGGAGGCCTTGGACTCGCCCAGCACCCAGCGCACGGCATCGATGATATTGGATTTGCCGCAGCCGTTGGGTCCGACCACGCCTACCAGCTGCCCCGGAACCTGGAAATGCGTAGGCTCGACGAAGGACTTGAATCCAGATAATTTAATGGAAGTTAGGCGCACGTTATCGACAAATTAAAACAATTGGAGAAAAGCAGGAAATTTGCTTCCGGGAAGGCCGGTATCATAACATCGCCAGCCCCCGCCACGGCCAAAAACGGCCCCGCTCCGCCCCTGGCCGGCACCGTCTGCCCCTGCTCCCTGCCCAATGAAAAACGCTGCGCCGACTTGCATCGGCACAGCGTCATGAGTCCTGCACCTGGGCAGCGGCAGGTCAGAAGGTTTCCCAGTCGCCATCGTCGCCGCTGGGAACGGGTTTCTTCCCCGCCGAAGCCGGCTTGGCCGCCGGCACCGGCAGCGCGGCCGCCTGGACTGGCCTGGAGGACGGCTTGGAGACTATCTTAGGAGCGATCTTGGGCGTGGTCGTTGCGGTGGACTTCACCGGCGACGCGGCTGCCGGCCTGGCGGCCATCGCCGGTGCCGGACGCGCGGCAGCATCGGCTGCGCTGGCCTCACCTTCGATCTGGAAGGTGGACACGGCCGCCTTCAGGCGCCTTGCCTGCTCTTCCAGCGAGCCGGCCGCGGCGGCGGCTTCCTCGACCAATGCGGCATTCTGCTGGGTGACCTGGTCCATCTCGCCGATGGCCAGGTTGACCTGTTCGATACCACGGCGCTGCTCTTCGGAGGCGGCCGAGATCTCGCTGACGATATCGGTCAGGCGATGCACTGCCGAAACGACCTCGCCCATCGTTTCGCCGGCCCGCGCCACCTGGTCCGAACCACTGCCCACACGCTGCACCGAATCCTCGATGAGGGCCTTGATCTCCTTGGCGGCCTGGGCGCTGCGCTGGGCCAGCGAGCGCACTTCGGAGGCCACCACCGCAAAGCCGCGGCCCTGCTCGCCGGCCCGCGCTGCCTCGACGGCAGCATTGAGGGCCAGGATATTGGTCTGGAAGGCAATCCCGTCGATGACACCGATGATGTCCGAAATCTTGCGTGAACTTTCAGTAATCCCCTCCATCGTCTGCACCACCTGCCCCACCACCTCGCCACCGCGCTTGGCGATTTCCGAGGCGCTGTTGGCCAGTTGGCCGGCCTGGCGGGCGTTGTCGGCATTCTGCTTCACGGTAGCGGTCAGCGAATCCATGTTGGAAGCGGTGGTCGCCAGCGAGCCGGCCTGCTCTTCGGTACGCGAGGACAGGTCCAGGTTGCCGGCCGCGATCTCGTGCGCACCGACGTCGATGGCGTCGGTACCCTGGCGGATGCCCTTGATCACCCCGGCCAGGCGTTCGCGCATGGTGGCCATTTCATAGAGCAGGCTGCGCTTGTCGCCGGGCCGGGTATCGACCTGCACGGTCAGGTCGCCATTGGCGATGCGGGTGGCGATGGCCACCGCATAGGCCGGCTCGCCGCCCAGGCTGCCGGTGATGCGACGGATGATGGCCAACATCATCACCGACACCACCACGCCCACCACCAGCAGGATGCCCAGCAGCCTGAACAGGTTGGCCTGGAACTGGGCCTGCACGTCGCTCAGGAACACCCCGGTGACGATGAACCAGTCCCAGGTCTGGTTATGCACCACATAGCTCATCTTGGGGGTGCGGTTGCTATCGTCGGTGCCGGGCAGGCGGCCCATGTACTGGACGAAGCCCTGCTGCTTTTCCTGGCCGACCTTCATCATCTCGACGTAATAGGCCTTGCCCTCCGAATCCTTGCGGTCGGCCACGTTCTTGCCGATCATCGCTTTGTTGGAGGGCAACATCAGCACCACCGGCCTGGAATCGAAGATGAACAGGTAGTTGTCGCCGTCGTAACGCATGGCGCCGATGCGCTCCAGCGCACTTTTCTGCGCCTGTTCCTTGGACAACCTGCCGGCGGCTACGTCGGCCACGTAGCTGTTGACCACGCCATTGGCAGCCTCGACCACGCGGCGCAAGCCATCCTTGCGTTCATCCATCATGTTTTCACGGGCGCTGAAGGCCGACCAGGCGGCCAGCAGCAGCAGACCTATCCACATCACGACCAGCGCAGACAGAAGCTGCGCCTTTAGGCTTTTCATTCTTTTTCTCCGGGGGTTCATTGACCAGCCGCGTGGGCCGGCCAGTTTTGGCGAGGATTCACGATACCCCTGAAAGCTTCCTGACAATCCACTGAATACACCACCTACCCGCCCTCGATTTCCCGGATTGCACATTTCACAACAGAGCCCCGGCACAGGCTGAACACCTGCCCATGCCGCTTCCCTGCGATCCGACTTCTTGTCTCGCAGACATGTCATCACATCAATTCGGCAGCCGACCATGGGCGCGGCAATGACGGTATAATCGCAAGCTTTCCCAGCCCTTTGCCAAGGCCAGCCGCGTGACGGACATGCGCGCCGGCCCGCGAAGCATTATTCCTGTTCAGCGCCGTGAATCCCCTACTCGACCAACTGCAGCCGTATCCCTTCGAAAAGCTGAAGAAGCTCTTTGCCGGCATCACGCCCGATCCCGCCTATCGTCCGATAAGCCTGGGCATCGGCGAGCCCAAGCATCCGACGCCGGAATTCATCAAGCGCGCGCTGACCGACAACCTGTCCGGCCTGGCCTCCTACCCCGCCACGCTGGGCAGCGACGCCCTGCGCGGGGCGATTGCCGACTGGCTGCAGAAGCGCTATGGCATCCCGCGTCCTGATCCGGCCACCGAAATCCTGCCGGTCAACGGCTCGCGCGAGGCGCTGTTCTCGCTCACGCAGACCGTGATCGACCCCACCAGGCCTGGCGCACTGGTGATGTGCCCCAACCCGTTCTACCAGATCTACGAAGGCTCGGCCTACCTGGCCGGCGCCCAGCCGTATTTCGTCAATTCCGATCCGGCCCGCAACTTTGCGCCGGATTTCAGCCAGGTGCCGCAAGACGTCTGGGAACGCGTGCAGTTGCTGTTCGTCTGTTCGCCGGGCAATCCCACCGGCGCCGTGCTGACGCTGGAAGACTGGAAGGAACTGTTCGCCCTGTCGGATCGCTATGGCTTCGTGATCGCTTCCGACGAATGCTATTCGGAGATCTACTTCAAGCAGGACCCGCCACTGGGCGGCCTGGAAGCGGCCCGCAAGCTGGGCCGCGACTACCGCAACCTGATCGCCTTCTCCAGCCTCTCCAAGCGCTCCAACGTGCCGGGCATGCGCTCGGGCTTCGTGGCCGGCGACGCCGCGATCCTGAAGAAATTCCTGCTCTACCGCACCTACCATGGCGGCGCCATGAGCCCGGTGATCCAGGCGGCGTCGGTCGAGGCCTGGAAGGACGAGACCCACGTCCAGGACAACATCGCCAAGTACGTCACCAAGTTCTCGCAGGTCACCCCGCTGTTGCAGGAAGTGCTGGACGTGGCCCTGCCGGACGCGGCCTTCTACCTCTGGGCCAAGGTCGACAAACTGGTCGACATCAGCGACACCGAATTCGCCCGTCGCCTCTACGCCGAATATAATGTCACGGTGCTGCCCGGCAGCTACCTGGCGCGCGAGGCGCATGGCGTCAACCCTGGCGCCGGCCGCATCCGCATGGCCCTGGTGGCCGAAGTCGAGGAATGCCTGGAGGCGGCGCAACGCATCGTCGCCTTTACCAGGAAACTCGCCGGCCAGGGCTAAAAGCCCGCCGACCAGCCAGACGAATACCCCTTTCACCCAACCGTTCATAGATACCAACATGACACAGTCCATTCAGCAAATCATCGATCAGGCGTGGGAAGACCGCGCCAGCCTGTCCCCCAAGAGCGCTCCGGCCGACATCCGCAATGCAGTCGCCGAAGTGATCGCAGGCCTGAACGATGGCACCCTGCGCGTCGCCAACCGTCAAGGCGTCGGCCAGTGGGAAGTCAACCAATGGGTGAAGAAGGCCATCCTGCTGTCCTTCCGCCTGGAAGACAACGCGCCGATGTCGGCCGGTACCGGCTATCCGCAGTTCTACGACAAGGTGCCCACCAAGTTCGCCAACTACACCGCCGACGATTTCGCCCGTGGTGGCTTCCGCGTGGTGCCGCCGGCAGTGGCCCGTCATGGTTCCTTCATCGGCCGCAACGTGGTGCTGATGCCCTCCTACGTCAACATCGGCGCCTACGTCGATGAAGGCACGATGGTCGACACCTGGGCCACCGTCGGCTCGGCCGCCCAGATCGGCAAGAACGTCCACCTGTCGGGCGGCGTCGGTATCGGCGGCGTGCTGGAGCCGGTGCAGGCCGGTCCGGTCATCATCGAAGACAACTGCTTCATCGGTGCCCGTTCGGAGGTGGTCGAAGGCGTCATCATCGAAGAAAACTCGGTGCTGTCCATGGGCGTCTACATCGGCCAGTCCACCAAGATCTACGATCGCGAAACCGGCGAAGTGCATTACGGCCGCGTACCGGCCGGTTCCGTGGTGGTGCCGGGCAACCTGCCCTCCAAGGATGGCAAGTACAGCCTGTACGCCGCGATCATCGTCAAGAAGGTCGATGCCCAGACCCGTTCCAAGACTTCCATCAACGAACTGCTGCGCGGCGAGTAATCCCGCCCTGCGGCTTCCTTGAAGTCCTGCATCACCACGCGCCGCGCCGGTCGTCTCGTACACCGGCGCGGCGTCGTGTTCTAGTGGCCCCTATTGCAAAGCGCGAGAACGAGCATGAGCGACAAGATCACCCTCTTTGGCATCCCCAACTGCGACACCGTCAAAAAGGCCCGCGTGTGGCTGGACGAGCAAGGGATCGCCTTCCATTTCCACGACTTCAAGAAGGCCGGCCTGGAGCCCGCCCAGGTGCAAGCCTGGTTGAAGGACGTGGAGCGCGACGTGCTGGTCAACCGCAAGGGAACCACCTGGCGCGCCCTGCCCGACGAACGCAAGGCCGCCATCACCGATGACGCTGCCGCAGTCGCCCTGATGGTGGAAAACCCCTCGGTGGTGAAGCGCCCGGTGCTCTTCGACGGCAAGCAGTATCACGTCGGCTTCAAGGCCGATCAGTATCAACACATTTTCGAGAAATGATCATGAGCAAGACGCTGGCCCTGACCCAGGAATTGATGTCCCTTTCTTCCGTCACCCCTGAAGACAAAGGCTGCCAGGCCCGGCTGGCGGAATTGCTCGCGCCCCTGGGCTTCGTCTGCGAGACCATCCAGTCCGGCGACGTCACCAACCTGTGGGCACGCAAGGGAACGGCCCAGCCGCTGGTAGTCTTCGCCGGCCACACCGACGTGGTGCCCACCGGACCGCTGGAGAAGTGGCAGTCGCACCCGTTCCAGCCGACCCTGCGCGATGGCCGCCTGTATGGCCGTGGCGCCTCCGACATGAAGACCTCGATCGCCGCCATGGTGGTAGCCTGCGAGGAGTTCACCGCGGCCCACCCGGACCACAAGGGTTCGATCGGTTTTCTCATCACCAGCGATGAAGAAGGCCCGGCCATCGATGGCACGGTGGTGGTCTGCAACGCCCTGAAGGCACGCGGCGAGCAACTGGACTACTGCATCGTCGGCGAGCCGACCTCGGCCAAGACCCTGGGCGACATGATCAAGAACGGCCGCCGTGGCACCATGTCGGGCAAGCTGACCGTCAAGGGCATCCAGGGCCACATCGCCTATCCGCAACTGGCGCGCAACCCCATCCACCAGGCCGCGCCGGCGCTGGCCGAACTGGTGGCCGAGCAGTGGGATGCGGGCAACGAATACTATCTGCCGACGTCCTGGCAGGTCTCCAACATCCATGGCGGCACGGGTGCCTCCAATGTGATCCCGGGTGAAGTGGTGATCGACTTCAACTTCCGCTTCTCTACCGCCAGCACCGTGGAAGGCCTGCAGCAGCGTGTGCACGCCATCCTGGACAAGCATGGCCTGGAATACGACCTGAAGTGGACGGTCGGCGGCCTGCCCTTCCTGACCCCGCGTGGCGACCTGTCGGATGCGCTCTCCAAGGCGATCAAGGACGAGACCGGCCTGGAGACCGAACTGTCGACCACCGGCGGCACCTCGGATGGCCGCTTCATCGCGCAGATCTGCCCGCAGGTGATCGAGTTCGGCCCGCCCAACGACAGCATCCACAAGATCGACGAGCACATCGAGGTGCGCTACATCGATCCCCTGAAGAACATCTATCGCAAGACGCTGGAAAACCTGCTGGCCTGAGTGCCCGGCATTGAAGAGAACATCATGACCCCCAACAATTTCTCCACCGTGCGCGACCTGCTGCGCTACGCCGTGACCCGTTTCAACACCGAGCAGCTGTTCTTCGGCCATGGCAGCAGCAATGCGCTGGACGAGGCAGCCTACCTGATCCTGCATACGCTGAAGCTGCCGCTGGACCAGCTCGATCCCTTCCTCGATGCGCGTCTGCTGCCCGAGGAAATCGCCTCGGTCATGCGCGTCATCGAACGCCGCAGCAAGGACCGCGTGCCAGCCGCCTACATCACCAACGAAGCCTGGTTGGGCGCCTATCGCTTCTACGTCGATGAGCGCGTGATCGTGCCGCGTTCCTTCATCGCCGAACTGATTCCGCAGCATTTCTCGCCGTGGATCCAGGACCCGGAAGCCATCGTGAATGCGCTGGACCTGTGCACCGGTTCGGGCTGCCTGCCGGTCTTGCTGGCCGACGCCTTCCCCAACGCCAGGATCGATGCCGTCGACATCTCCGCCGATGCCCTGGCGGTGGCGCGCAAGAA
>JAFAMT010000076.1 GCA_019233085.1 Herbaspirillum sp. | reverse complement strand
GAGCGCAAGGGCTATCTGTGTCGCAAGATCGGCATCAAGCTGCGCTTCAAGGACTTCTCCACCATCACCCGCGATACCACCCTGGAGGCCCCCGCCGCCGATGCCGCCGCCATCCGTGCGGCCGCCGGCGGCTGCCTCAAGCGCGTCGACCTGAGCCAGGCCATCCGCCTGCTGGGCGTGAAGGCCAGCGGCCTGGTCCGGCCCGATGCGCTGCCCCGGGACGAACCCCGGCAATTCTCGCTGGACCTCGAATAAGCGGACGTCCAGCTGCTCTTAGCGCACGGACCTCAACGCGCCGGCATGATACGCCGCGCGAACACCAGCAGGATCCAGGCAAATGCCGCCAGGCCCAGCCATTGGCCGATGCCTTCGAAGCTGCCCGCCACCAGTGCCAGCGGCGCATCGCGGCCGGTCAGGCCGATGATGGCCGCCAGCAGCACCCCCACCAGGCTTTCGCCGACGATCAGGCCGGAGGCCACCAGGATGCCGCGCTGGCGTGGTTTCTCGGCATAGTCGTCGAAGTCCGCACCCACCGCCCGGGCGCGTCGGCGCAAGGCGCGTTCGATCAACCAGCCCAGCAAAGCCCCCACGAACAGGGCCGAACTCACCATCGGCGGCAGGTAGATGCCGATGCCCACGGCCAGCACCGGCAGGCGCGCGGCTCCACCGCGTCGCGCCAGCAGCCAGTCCACCACGATCAGTACCAGTCCCAGCACCACGCCGATGCCCAGCATGGTCCAGTTCAGCTCACGCGTGAAGATGCCGGTGGCAATGGCCGTCATCAGCGTGGCTTGCGGTGCGGCCAAGGCCTGGGCGGCATCCATGCCGGCACGTGGCAGCGCACCGGTGAAACCATAGGCGTTGTAGAGCAGGTTGAGCACCGGCGGGATGACCAATGCCCCCACCACGCAGCCCACCAGCAAGGCCACCTGCTGGCGCCAGGGGGTGGCGCCGACCAGTTGGCCGGTCTTGAGGTCTTGCAGGTTGTCATTGGCGATGGCCGCCACCGCGATGATGGCCGCGGTCACGAACAGCGCGATGGCGATGGCCAGCTTGCCGCCTTCAGGTGTGGCCAGCAGCGGGTCGACCGCGCCGGAGACCAGCAACAGCAGCGACACCAGGATCACCGCGACGATGCCGATGCCGGAGATGGGGCTGGAGGAGGAGCCGATCAGTCCGGCCATGTAGCCGCAGGCGGCGGCCACCAGGAAGCCGAACACGAAGGCAAACACCACCGCATAGACGATCAGGCCGATGAACAGTGCCGGGCTCACCGGTGCATCGGCCAGGAAGGCTGCAAACACCACGGCCAGCAGGGCGATCATGGCCAGGCTGATGATGATGATCCAGCGCGGCGACAAGTCCTGGTCCTTGCGTTCGGTGCTCCCCTGCTGGCGCCGCGCCAGCGTCGACAGCGACGCCTTGACGCCATCGAGCATGGGCTTGAAGAGGGTGGCCAGAGTCCAGATCGCGGCCACGCCGATCATGCCGGCGCCGATGAAGCGCACCTGGCTTTTCCACAGGCCGTTGGCGAAGTCCGACAGCGCCAGGTCGGCTGCATGGGGAGTCACTGCCGTCAGGTAAGGGACGGCCACGCCCCAGGCGATGACCAGGCCGATCAGGATGGCAATGCCCGAGACGATGCCGATCATGTAGCCCGCGCCCACCAGGGCCAGCGAAAAGCCCATAGTCAGGCGCAGCACCGAGGCGCCGGCAGTGAACCACAGGCTCATGCTCTCGGCGAAGACCTTCAAGCCGCTGGCAATGACGCTGAAACCCGCCGCCAGCGCGCCACCAAAAAGGATGTCGCGCAGGCCGCGCCGGGTTTCCTCGCCATCGTCGGCGTCGGCGCTGCCCACGCGCAGGATCTCGGCGGCAGCCACGCCTTCCGGATACGGCAGGGCACTCTGCACCACCATCACCCGCCGCAGCGGGATGGAGAACATCACCCCCAGCATGCCGCCAGCGGCGCAGATGCCCAGCGTCTGCAGGAAGGGAAAGCCCTGCCAGTGGCCCATCATCACCAGGCCGGGCAGGATGAAGATGATCGATGACAGGGTCCCTGCCGCCGAGGCCTGGGTCTGCACCATGTTGTTTTCGAGGATATTGGCATTGCTGAACAGGCGCAGCACCGCCATCGAGATCACCGCGGCCGGAATGGCCGAGGAAAAGGTCAGTCCCACCTTGAGCCCCAGGTAGACATTGGAGGCGGTGAAGATGACCGTGATCAGCGCGCCCAGCAGCATGCCGCGCAGCGTCAGTTCCGGTAGCCCGGCTTGTTTATTGTTCATGAGGAGGGAAAGTTCCGTTGGGATACATTCTTATACCGCAAGAATTGCTCTCTTCCAATCGGACAAAGACCTTTTTTGTGGGCCGTCAGCGCTTTGCTATGATGGCCCTCCCTGCCCCAATGCCTCTTGCCCCCATGCGCCTTCGCACTACCGTGATTGCCTTGAGCCTGGCCTGCCTGGTCCTGGCGGCCTGTTCGCCCCGCTACAACTGGCGCGAAGCCAGCGACAACGGTGCGCATTTCGTCGTGCTGCTGCCGGCCAAGCCGGCCAGCGTGACCCGCCGCGTGGACCTGGACGGGCCCCGGGTCGACATGAGCATGACCGCCGCCGAGGTCGACGGCCTCACCTTTGCCGTCGGCACGGCCGAGCTGCCCGATGCCGCCGCGGCCGCCCGCGCGCTGCAGGCCATGCGTACCGCCCTGCTCAACAACATCGGCGGCCAGGTTCAGGGTACGCCGACCTGGCCGGGCAAGACCGACGGTCTGGCCCACAGCCAGGATATCGACGCCCGCGGGATGGCACGCGGCCGGCCACTGCGGCTGGTAGCCCGGCTGGCGGCCAGGGACCGGCGGGTGTACCAGATCCTCATCGTCGGCGACGAAAAAGCCATCACCGATGAAAATATTGAAACCTTTTTCAGCTCTTTCAAACCAACATAAGCCCGGATGACAAAGTCCCGGACTGCGGAGTATTCTTATTCCTGCCTGTGACTCCAGACAGGTAGTCCCGCAGCGATGCGGTAGCAGTCTGCAGCGCATTTCCCGATGCTCCGGCCAGTCCGGGCCTCGACCAAAAATCGTTTCAAATCAAAGATCCCAGAGGAAATATGCTGATCACATTCAAATCAAAAGCGGCCGCCGACGTGGTGATGTATGAATCCCACGCCAAGCCGATCCTGGACCTGCTGCACAAGGATCCCGCCCGTGGCGTGATCACCGCAGCCGAAGCCGGCGACGCCATCGCCCAGCTGGAAATCCAGATCAACGCCAGCAAGGCGCATGAAGCCGCCGAAGTGCTGGCGCGCGACGTCAACGCCCATCACAACGCCGACATCGACGACCACAAGCACGAGAAGATCGAGCCGGTCACCTTCTCGGCACGTGCCTATCCGCTGCTGGACATGCTGCGTGAGGCCAAGAAGGGCAACTACGACGTCCTGTGGGGCGTCTGAGGCGTCCGAGGCGTCTGAGGCTCCTGCCGCCCTGACATCCTTACCGTGCCGCCGCCCGGCGGCACGAAAAACGGCTGCCGCGATCATCCACCGCGGCAGCCGTTTTGCGTTCATGCGCGCCTGGCGCTGGCCTGGCGATCAACGACGTGCGCGCAATTCTCCCAGGTAATACAGCAGCGCCGCCATCGGGAAGGCAAAGCCCAGCCAGGTCACGCCGCTCCAGCCGGCCTGGGCGTAGATCCAGCCCCCCAGGCCCGAGCCGGCGGCGCCACCGGCGAAGAAGGTGGCCATGAAGAGGCCATTGAGACGGCTGCGGATTTCCCCACCGAGGGCATAGATGGCGCGCTGGCTCAGCACGAGGTTGGCCGACACGGCGAAATCGAGCAGGATGGCGGCCAGTAGCAGCATCGCCAGCGAAAACGTGCGCCCGCCCTCGAAGAGGTGTGGCAACAGGAAGGACAGCGCGCCACACAACAGCGCCGCCCCGGTCGCCGGGCGGCTCCAGCCACGGTCGGCCACCCGCCCGGCCAGGGGAGCGGCGACGACACCGATCACGCCGGCAAAGGCGAAGACTGCAATGCCCTGCTGCGAGATGCCAAAGCGCGGGCTGGCCAGCCACAGTGGCGAGGCGGTCCAGAACAGGCTGAAGGAGGCAAACAGCATGGCGTGGTAGAAGGCGCGACGACGCAGCACCGGCGTGGTCTTGACCAGCGTCCACATGGACGCCAGCAGGGCCCCGTAATGCAGGCCTGCCGGTGGCTGGCGCCTGGGCAGGTAGCGTGCCAGCACGGCGATGAGCGCCGACACCAGCACTGCCGACAGGCCGAAGATGGCATGCCAGCCGAACAGGTCGGCCACCATGCTGGCCAGCGGCCGCGCCAGCAGGATCCCCAGCAGCAAGCCGCTCATCACATTGCCCACCGCCCGGCCCCGGCTGTGCAAGGGCGAGAAATGCGCCGCATACGGCACCAGCACCTGCGCCCCCACCGAGGACAAGCCGATCAGCAGCACCGACAGCAGCAATTGCGCGGCGCTCTGGGCCAGGGCGGCACCAACCAGGGCGATGCAGGTCACTACCAGGCCAGAGAGGACCAGGCGGCGGTTCTCGAAGAGGTCGCCCATGGGCACGATGAAGAGCAGGCCCAGGCCGTAGCCGACCTGGGTCAGCGTGACGATCAGGCCGGCGGCGCCCGGCGAGATGCCGGTGGCGCGGCTGATCGGCCCGATCAGCGGCTGGGCATAGTAAAGGTTGGCGACGATGATGCCGCAGGCGGCCGCCAGCAGCAGCACCATCCAGCGGGGAATATCGTCATGCGGGGCGTGATCGGCCTGTGGGGTGGACATCGGGAGCTTCCTTGTGCAGGGGCAGCCTCGGCGCGGACTGCGGGAGGGCACTTTAGCCGAACCCGGCAATTCTTGCTGGCGACGCTGCGTGTCTCTATTTCCAACGTACAGGTGTGGCAGGGGCTGGCGGCTGGTACACTGGCGGGCCGCGCCGGTCCTGCCCGATGTTGCCGAATTGAAACGTTGGCAGCCCTGGCACCTGGCCTCCTAGAGCAAGCATTGACGTGATCCAGATTTCCCTTCTCTCCTCCTCGGCCAAGGCCGATTCGCTGGCCTACCAGCTGGCCTATGCCGCCCAGGCGGTGGCTGCCGTGCGTGCCGGCCACGCCTTGCCGCAGGCACTGGCGCAGATCTTCGCGCGCAGCGACGCACCCGCCGCCTCGCGCGGCGCCATCCAGGACCTGAGCTACCGCGCCATGCGTCGCCTGGGCCTGGCCGATGGCCTGCTGGCCCTGTTGGCCAACAAGCCGCCCCAGCCCGAGGCGCTGCATGGCCTGCTGGTGAGCGCGCTGACGCTGCTGGTGGACGAGGAAGAGGGCGAGGCCGGCTACGACAGCTTCACCGTGGTCAACCAGGCCGTGGAAGCCGCCGCCATCAGCCCGGACATGGATTTCGCCAAGGGCGTGGTCAATGCCATCCTGCGCCGCTTCCTGCGTGAGCGGGCGACGCTGATGCCGCAGGCGACCAAGACCCCACCCGGCACCTGGAACTACCCGACCTGGTGGATCGATCGCCTCAAGTCGGCCTATCCCGAGGATTGGCAGCGCATCCTCCATGTCGGCAACCAGCCTCCGCCGCTGACCCTGCGCGTGAACCGCCGCCGCTCCACGGTCGAGCAATACCTGGCCACGCTGGCGGCCGCCGGCATGCAAGCGCGCCAGGTCGGCCCCAGCGCGGTGCGGCTGGACAAGCCGGTGCCGGTGCAGCAGATCCCCGGCTTCGCCGAGGGCCTGGTCTCGGTGCAGGACGCCGCCGCGCAACTGGCCGCGCCGCTGCTGGACGTGGCCGATGGCATGCGCGTGCTGGACGCCTGCGCCGCCCCCGGGGGCAAGACCGGCCACCTGCTGGAGCTGGCCGATCTCGACCTGCTGGCGCTGGACCACGACCCGCGCCGCCTGCAACGCATCGACGAAAATCTCCAGCGCCTGCAACTCAAGGCGCGCCTGACCGCCGGCGACGCCCGCGCGGACGACTGGTGGGACGGCCAGCCCTTCGACCGCATCCTGGCCGACGTGCCCTGTACCGCTTCTGGCATCGTGCGGCGCCACCCGGATATCCGCTGGCTGCGACGCAAGACCGACACCGCGCAGCTTGCAACACTTTCGGCGCAAATTTTGGACAAGCTTTGGCACATGCTGCGACCGGATGGTAAATTGCTGCTCGTAACCTGCTCGCTGTGGCCTCAGGAATCGGAACAGCAAGCGACCGCCTTCGCGCAGAAACACGATGCCATCCGGCTGCCCGCTCCAGGTCAACTGTTGCCGACCGCCGGCGCGGACGCCGACCACGATGGCCTGTTCTATGCGCTGTTCCAAAAAACGGGTGCATGAATTTGACGCAATCGGCTCTCCTCCCCTCCCGTGCGCACAGTCTGCCAGGCTGCGCCGCGCGCCTGCACGCTCAGCTGGCCGCCCTGCGGCGGCAGGGATGGCAGCATTGGCTGCTGAACCTGGTCCTGGCGCTGCTGCTGACCTGCCCGGGCACCCATGCCCAGGCCGCCGAGATCACCGTGCGCCAGGCCAGTATCGAGGCCAGCGACGAGGGCTATCGCCTCTCGGTGGCCTATGACTTCGAACTCAATCGCGGCCTGGAAGATGCCCTCTCGCGCGGCGTGCCGCTGTATTTCACGACCGAGCTGCAACTGACCCGGCGCCGCTGGTACTGGTTCGACGAAAGCAGCGTGTCGGTCTCGCGCACGGTGCGCATTTCCTACAATGTGCTCACGCGCCAGTATCACACCGCCATCAGCGGTCAATTGCAGCAAAGCTTCAGCAACCTGGAAGACGCGATGACGCTCATCCGCCGTCCGCCGCGCTGGATCATCGCCGACAACAACACCCTCAAGGCTGGCGACAGCTACAACGTAGGCCTGCGCATGCGCCTGGACGTGGCCCAGCTGCCCAAGCCCTTCCAGGTCAATGCGCTCAATAACAGCGACTGGCGCCTGTCCTCCGACTGGATCGAATTCACCTACAAACCCGAATGAGCCGCACCTTACGCTATCTGCTGGTGGTCGGCGGGGGCGTCATCAGCATCCTGCTGTTCCTGCTGGCCTCGGCTTCCGAAAACTCCGCCCTCTTCGAGCAACACTATCCGTGGCTGCTCTTCTTGAACGGCCTGGCCGCCATTTCGCTGCTGGGTCTGGTGTTGCTGCTGCTGGGGCGTCTTTACAAACGTTACCGGCGCGGCAAGTTCGGCTCCAAGCTGCTGGCGCGGCTGGTGCTGATGTTTGCCCTGGTGGGCATCGTCCCGGGGGCGGTGATCTACCTGATGTCGGTGCAGTTCGTCTCTCGCTCCATCGAATCCTGGTTCGACGTGCGCATGGAGGCGGCGCTGGAGTCGGGCCTGAACCTGGGGCGCAACGCCCTGGACTCCTCGCTGTCGGACCTGGTCTCGCGCGCCCGCGGCATGGCCCAGGAGTTGTCGGACATGAGCGATTCCGAGCAGGTGACCTATCTCTCGCGCCAGCGCGACCAGAACATGGAAATCACCATCGTCAACGGCAATGGCCAGGTGATGAGTACGGTCGGCGGCGCCATCGGCTCGCTCACCCCCATCCTGCCCAGCACCCAGGCGATGCGCCAGGCGCGGGTCTCGCGCGCCTTCTCGGCGGTGGAAAGCGACGACACCCGCCCGCCCACCGGCGAATCCGACTCCGACGGCAACCTGCGCCTGCATGTGGTGGTGCTGGTGCCGGCACCCAGCCGGGGCCTGAGCCTGCAGTCAGAGACACGCTACCTGCAGATCCTGCAGCCGGTGCCCGATTACCTGGCCACCAATGCCGAGACCCTGCGCCTGGCCTACAACGAATACCAGCAGCGCTCGGTGTCGCGCTCGGGGCTGCGCAAGATCTACCTGGTGACCCTGACGCTGACGCTGCTGCTGGCCATCTTCGCGGCCATCGCCAGCGCCTTCCTGATCGCCAGCGACCTGGCCAAGCCGCTGCTGCTGCTGGCCGAAGGCACCAAGGCGGTGGCCGAAGGCAACCTTTCGCCACGGCCCATCGTGAGCACCTCCGACGAGCTGGGCACGCTCACGCAATCCTTCAACATCATGACGCGCCAGCTGCTGGAGGCGCGCACCTCGGTGGAAAAGAACCGCGCCGAGCTGGAAAACGCCAAGGCCTACCTGGAGTCCGTGCTGGCCAACATGTCGGCCGGGGTGATGGTGCTGGACGGCCAGTTCAACATCGTCAGCGCCAATGAGTCGGTGCGCCGCATCCTGGGCTACGACTTCTCGGCCGATATCGGTACGCCCCTGCAGACCATCGAAAGCCAGGCGCCGTTCGCCCAGGCCATCATCCGCGCCTTCTCCGAACAGCTGGCCCAGCACAGCAGCGAGGCCACGCGCGACGGCCTGCACTGGCAGCGGCAGTTCGAGCTGTCACGCCAGCCGGGCGCGGCGTTGGAGGCCGAGGGCGAACAGGGCGGCAAGCCCGACCATGACAAGCTGACCCTGCTGGCGCGCGGTTCGCACCTGCCGGTGGAAAACGGCGTGGGCTATGTGGTGGTGTTCGACGATATCAGCAACGTCATCTCGGCCCAGCGCTCGATCGCCTGGGGTGAGGTGGCGCGCCGCCTGGCCCACGAGATCAAGAACCCGCTGACCCCCATCCAGCTCTCGGCCGAACGCCTGCAGCATCGCCTCTCGGACAAGCTCATGCCGGCCGACGCCGCCATCCTGGACAAGAGCACCACCACCATCGTCAACCAGGTCACGGCCATGAAACGCATGGTGGACGACTTCCGCGACTACGCCAAGACGCCCCCGGCCAAGCCGGCGGCGCTGGATCTGAATGCGCTGATCGAGGAAATCCTCAACCTCTACCTGACCGGCGACGGCCGCGACGTCATCCAGGCCCGCCTGGCGCCGGACCTGGCCAAGGTCATGGGGGACGCCACCCAGCTGCGCCAGGTCATCCACAACCTGCTGCAGAACGCCCAGGATGCAGTGGCCGACGACCAGCCGGACTCCCCCCGCATCGACGTGCTGACCGAGCAGATCGAGATCGCCGGTGCCGATGGCGCCGCCCGGCCGGCGGTGCGGCTGTCCATCATCGATAACGGTCCCGGTTTCTCGCCCAAGATCCTGGCGCGCGCCTTCGAACCCTACGTCACCTCCAAGGCCCGGGGTACCGGTCTGGGGCTGGCGATGGTCAAGAAAATCGTCGAGGAACACGGCGGACGCATCGATATCCAGAATCGTACAGAGGGCAGAGGCGCAAAAATTGTAATTTTGCTGGTAAAGTTAGCACCTATTGAATAAGGCTCAAGATTCGAATGCACTATGGCGGGTTCACCGGCAGTTCATCACAGCCGGTCCGCCCCCACTGAACTGGTCGCCCCGGAACAAGATCGAAAACTTGGACAATGAACTAGCAGCGAGGAAAGCAGCACATGGCTAACATCCTGGTCGTCGATGACGAAATGGGTATCCGCGAATTGCTCTCAGAGATTCTGGGCGATGAGGGGCATGTCGTGACCACTGCGGAAAACGCGCAGCAGGCACGCGAACTTCGCCAGGCCGGCGTGCCTGACCTTGTGCTGCTCGATATCTGGATGCCTGACACCGATGGTGTCACGCTGCTCAAGGAGTGGCAGCGCGACGGCCTCCTGACGATGCCGGTGATCATGATGTCCGGCCACGCCACCATCGATACCGCCGTCGAAGCCACCCGCATCGGCGCGCTCAACTTCCTGGAAAAGCCGATCGCGCTGCAGAAGCTGCTCAAGGCCGTGCAGCAGGGCCTGTCGCACAGCCGCGAAGCGGTACGCCCGGCCAGCTACCGCCCGGCCCCGGTGGCTGCGGTCGCCAGTGGCACCGGTGATGGCCTGCATACCCCCGAACACGTCGCCCCGGCGACCGCCTACGCACCTGCCCTGGGTGGCGAGCCGGCCCACCATGGCACACCGGCGGCTGCCGCCCCCTTTGGCCAAGTGGCAGACAACGCAGCCAACATCTCTTTCGACCTGCCGCTGCGCGAAGCGCGCGACGCCTTCGAGCGCGCCTATTTCGAGTACCACCTGGTGCGCGAGAACGGCAGCATGACGCGCGTGGCCGAGCGTACAGGACTGGAGCGCACCCACCTCTACCGCAAGCTCAAGCAGCTGGGCGTGGAGCCGGGCAAGCTGGCCCGCAAAAATCACTGAACCTGATAACGCAGCCGCCAGGCTGCCAGCTGGACGAAGAACGGGACCCTCTGCGGTCCCGTTGTCTTTTTGGCCAACAGTACGACGCAACGGGGGGCGGCATAGAGACTGTGGCCCGTTCAGAATTTTCCTGATGTTCTTTTCGGGCCAAAGGCCGCATGCTGGTATCACATCAGGGCTAGCCCTGTTGCGAGGACCTGCTCAGGGAACGGCCCCGGCGATGAAC
>JAFAMT010000372.1 GCA_019233085.1 Herbaspirillum sp. | reverse complement strand
GAAGAACGTGGCCCTGATCGGTGCCTTGCTGCTGGTGTCCTCCATCGAGCCGGACGCCCAGCCTGAACAAGCCCACTGATCCACTGATCCAGCTTGAGCACAACGACAGTTCAATGAGTGGCCAGCGCCTACCCGGCGCCGGCCCATTACAAGGAGAGAAGCATGAGCACCCCCTACACCCGCCAGATCGAACGCCTGGTCAACGGCATCCCCACCCAGGATGGCGCTGGCGTCAGCCTCACCCGCGTATTGACGCATGACCTGCAACGTCGCCTGGATCCGTTCCTGATGCTGGATGCCTTCCATTCGGACGAGCCCAGCGATTACCTGGCCGGTTTCCCCGACCATCCGCACCGTGGTTTCGAAACCGTGACCTATATGCTGGCCGGCCGTATGCGCCACCGCGACAACGCCGGCAACGAAGGTCTGCTGGAGCCGGGCGGCATGCAATGGATGACCGCAGGCCGTGGCTTGGTGCACTCGGAACTGCCGGAACAGGAAAATGGCTTGATGAGCGGTTTCCAGCTCTGGGTCAACCTGGCCGGTCGCGACAAGATGACCACGCCCGGTTACCAGGACATCCCCTCGGCCGGAATCCCCGAGACCTCGCCGCAACCGGGCGTCAAGGTACGCGTGCTGGCCGGTAGCGCCTTCGGGACCGACGGTGCCGTCCGTCGCGAGACCACCGAGCCGCTGTACCTGGATCTGGCGCTGGAAGCGGGCGTCACGCTGGAGCTGCCGATCCCGGTCACGCACAATGCCTTCCTGTACGTGTATGAAGGACGGCTGGCCGTCGGTGCCCCGGGTAGCGAGCCCCGTGCTGCCGATGCCGGTCGCATGGCGGTGCTGAGCAATGTGGAGGGGGCTGCGGGTGTCACGGTCAAGGCCGAGCAGGGCAGCCGTTTCCTGTTGATTGCCGGCAAGCCCTTGAACGAGCCGATCGCGCAGTGGGGCCCGTTCGTGATGAATACCCGCGAACAGGTCGAAGAAGCCATCGACGATTTCCGCGCCGGCCGCTTCTGATTTTTCGCTCGAAGTCCCCATAATGCAGGCGGGCGCCATGGCGCCCATCCCCCACCAGGAGAACAACATGAGCAATATCCGCCACAAGATCCAGGGCCTGACCCGCGACATCGGTTTCCCGGTACGTCGCCTGCTGCCGGCCGCCGCGGCCCGTACCGTGGGCCCCTTCGTCTTCTTCGATCACATGGGGCCGGTGGAATTCGACGCCGGCACCACCGAAGGCGACGTCCGTCCGCATCCGCATATCGGCCTTGCGACCGTCACCTACCTGTTCTCGGGCGCCATGATGCATCGCGACAGCCTGGGCGTGGTCCAGCGCATCACCCCGGGCGCCGTGAACTGGATGGCCGCCGGGCGTGGCATCGTCCATTCGGAACGCATCCCCGACGATATCCGCGAACAGAAGGTGCCGGTGCACGGCCTGCAGATGTGGGTGGCGCTGCCGGCGGCGCAGGAAGAGGGCGATCCGCTGTTCCGCCACTATGCCAGCGACGACATGCCCGAGACCGAGGTTGGTGGTGCCAGGCTGCACGTACTGGCCGGTTCGGCCTTCGGTATGACTTCTCCGGTGGTCACCGCCAGCCCGACGCTGTACGTGGCCGGCAGCACCCGCGAAGGTGCCGAGCTGGAGATCGAAGCGCAGACGCAGGAGCGCGCCGTCTATGTCGTCAAGGGTGAGGTGAGCCTGGACGGCGAGCCCCTGGAGCCGGGTACCCTGGCCATCCTGGAGCCGGGTGCCACGGTGCAGCTCAAGGCGGTTGGCGAAACGGTCTTCATGCTGCTCGGCGGCGAGCCGCTGGATGGTCCGCGCTTCGTGTGGTGGAATTTCGTGGCCACCTCGCGCGAGAAGATCGAGGCCGCCAAGGAAGCCTGGAACAAGCGCGACAAGGCGATCTTCCCCGATATCCCGGGGGAGACCGAGTGGATTCCCTTGCCGGCGCATTGATCCGGTCCCTTCATGGAGGACATCCTCCAAGAGAAAACCGCCTGACGCAGTGTTGCGTCAGGCGGTTTTTCAGCAAGAACGGGGCAACGGGGCGTCTGTTGCCTATGACACAATTTACAGCAAGCCGATGATGCGCCCGATCTCGGTGATGTAGGGGCTATCCTTCAGCACCTGGTTTTCCAGGCTGTCGGCTGCGCGGCGCAGGGATTGCCAGGTGTCATTGACCTGACCCGCATGCGGCTGGGGGGCACTGAGGTGTTGCCGCAGTCGGGCGATGTCCTCGCGCAGCTGGTCGGCTTCGCTGCTGCCGGCGGGCAGTTTCTGCAGTTCCGCCTCGAACTGGTCGACCATGTCCAGCAGGCGCTGGTGATCGAAACCTGGGGTTTGCATTTGCTCGCTCATGGATTCTCCTTCTGTGATTGACCGCTTCCATCATAGGCGCATTGCCTTCTGACCGGCGAAAAAAGCCGCCGGGATTTTGCCCGGCGTCAAATTCTGCCGTTTGGGTGCGTCGTCCCGATGTAAGTTCCGGCGCAGATCCCGGCACGGTGTCGGCGCATGCTTTGTTACACTGGCGGCTGTTTGTGTGCGGCGCCTCCTGCGCCGCCCCTGTTGGCCCTGATTCATGACCTTACAAGACGATTCCACCGCCTATCTCGCCTGGCCATCCGGCGCGACCCAACAGCGCCTGCGCTGGCATTCCGAGGCCGGCAATGCGCCGCCCAAGCGGGTGCAGGAGGCGGACGACCAGATCCCCGCCGATACCGCCTACAAGCTGGCCTGCGAGGGAACCGGCCTGCTCTGGCGCGGCGACTTCCAGAATGCCCGGCTGCTGCTGCAGGCGCTGGGCCGTCGTGTTGACCGCGCACGCGAGCGCGCCCAGGCCAAGAGCCGCGACAAGCCCGCCGCCGACACCCCGGCGCAGGCTTTCCACCATCATCGCCAGATGCAGGCGCAGCGCGCACGCATCCTGGGCATGCTGCTGATCCCGCTGGAAGCGGGCTTCAGCATCCCGCTGCGACGTGCTCCCGATGTGCAGGCCGCCTGCCAGGAAGCCTATGGCGCGGACCTGGCCGGCACTGCCTTTGCGGTCTCGCTGCGCGAGCTGCAGGGCCTGATCGGTGCGCATGAATGGCGCAAGAAGGGCGTGGAGATCGGCGCACTGGGTGGTCGCATCCACCCTTACTACGGCGTGTTCTCGCCGGTGCGCGGCGAGTACGTCGACCTGGTGGCGCAGGCGCCGTTGCCGTCGACCACGCTGGCGTTCGATATCGGCGTGGGTACCGGCGTGCTCTCGGCCGTGCTGGCGCGACGTGGCGTGCGCAAGGTGGTGGCCACTGACATGGATGCCCGCGCCCTGGACTGCGCCCGTGAGAACCTGCAGGCGCTCGGTGTACTGGGCCAGGTCGAGTTGCAGCAGACCGACCTGTTCCCGCCCGGACGCGCGCCCCTGATCGTGTGCAATCCCCCCTGGCTGCCGGCGCGCCCCAGTTCGCCCATCGAACACGCGGTCTACGACCCGGACAGCCGCATGCTGCTGGGTTTCCTCAACGGGCTGGCGCAGCACCTGGAGCCGCAAGGCGAGGGCTGGCTCATCATGTCCGACTTTGCCGAGCACCTGGGTTTGCGCGCACCCGGCATGCTGGCCGATGCCATCGCCGCCGCCGGGTTGGAGGTAGTGGCGCGCCACGACATCAAGCCGCGCCACGGCAAGGCCGCCGATCGCGAGGATCCGCTGTTCGCCGCCCGCAGCAAGGAAACCACCAGCCTGTGGCGCCTGCGCGCACGGGCCTGAACCATCACCGCCTGCCTGGAGCCGCATCATGATCGCATCCCGTATCCTTGTCCTGCTGCTTGCCGCGATCGGCCTGCAGGCGTCCGCCCAGGTCACCACCCGCGACCTCGGCGGCCACTATGGCGCGCACCAGCCGGGTTTGCCGGTCCCGGTGCCTGTCCCCATTCCGGTCCCCGACAGCCTGAATCGCAATGCGTCCCAAAGTGAGCCCATCACCACCTCCGGCAACAGCTGCAGCTGCCAGGTGGCCGAGGCCACGGGCGGGGCCTGCATGATCTTCCTGCGCACCAACGCGGCCGACTGGATCGCCAGCAATGCGCCGCAGACGCCCTTGCGCTCCTCGGCCAATGGCCGTTACTACGATGCGCCCTTTGCGCTGGCCGCCAGTGCCTGTGCCGGTCGCAAGGTCGCGCCGGCAGGCGTGAAGGTGCATTGGCTGGACCGTCGCAGCGCCATCCTGGAGTGGAAGTAAAACGCTAGCGGTACCCTGGCATGCCCGCCGTCAGCCAGCTTGCCCGGAATCCGGCTTCCAGGCCGGGAACACCAGCACCACCGAGAAATGCCCGTCGGGCAGATAGGCAAAGCGCATCTCGCCGCCATGTGCGCGCATGACTTCCTCGACGATGGACAGCCCCAGGCTGGCGCCGTTGCGCTCGCCGCTGCGGGGTGAGAAGGGCTTGCGCAGCCGCTCCCAGTCCGAGACGTCAATGCCGGGACCATCATCGATGAAATGCAACTGGTGGGTATCGCCATCGCTGTCCAGGCGTACCTGCAGCAAGCCTACGGCACCGTATTGCAGGGCATTGTCGAGGATGTTCTTGATCGCTTCGCCCAGGCTGATGGCATCTCCCTTGATCAGGCAGGGCAGTGGCGGCAGGTCCAGCGACAGCTCGGCCGGCATGCGTTCCCGATGGGATAGCACCTCGGTCATCCTGGCCCGCACCAGCTGGCCCAGGTCGACGCGTTCCTGCAGACGACTGTCGTTGCGGTGCTGGACCATGGCATGGTTGATCAACTGGTTGACCAGCGCGCCCAGCTGGCGGGTGCGTTCGCGCAACTGGTCGAGATGGCGGCGGCGCTGCTCTTCGCTGCTAACGCCGTCCAGCAATTCCATCTGCGCCACCAGGGCGGTCACGGGGGTGCGCAACTGGTGGGCGGCATCACCGATGACGCGGCGCATCGTGGCGCGGTGCACGGCCAGTCTCTGCATGAAGGCATTGATGGCCGATACCAGCGCATGGGTCTCGGCAGGCACCGTCAACACCAGCGGCGAGAGGTCGTTGAGGTCACGCTCGCGGATGGCGGCCTCGATGCGTTTCAGCGGCGCCAGCGCCTGGTAGAGGGTGAACATTGCCGCCACCAGCGTGAGCACGCTCATGGCCACGATCACCAGCAGCGCCTTGCTGCCCAGGCTCTGGGCGAAGGACATGCGGGCATTATTGGTCTGCGCCAGCACGATCACGGCCCAGGGATGCGGACCGGCCACCGGCATGCGGCGGCCGATGATGGCCATGCGCACCGGCGTGCCCAGGTATTGGCCATCGCGCAGCAGCGGGCCTTGTTCCAGCGCGTCCCAGGGAATCTCGGGGCGGAATTCGCCATCCCCGGCGATGACCCGGCCTTGCGGATCGAACACAGCGTAGATGGCGTGGTCGCCCGTACCCAGCATCGACAGCGCCGCCAGCGGTACATCCACATTGACCTCGCCCCGGTCGTACCAGGTGTTCTCGGCAATCTGCAGGGCACTGCCGGTGAGGATGCGGTCGTAAGCCTGGCGTGCGGCGAACTGGGTGGAGATCCAGATGGCGATCAGCAGGGCGGCGGCCGATACCAGCAGCACCGCGCCTACGCGGATCACCAGCCGGGTATAGAGCGAGCGTCCGGCGACGACATGTTGCGCGCGGTTCTGCATCAGTGCAGGGCGTTGCCACCTGCATCGGCCGCGACCGGCGCCTGCAGCACCAGCTGGTAACCCAGCCCGCGCAGGGTGCGGATCTCGAAGGCGGCACCCGCGAGTTTCTTGCGCAGTCGCGCCACGTATTGCTCCACCGTGTTGGCGTTGGGGCTGTCGTCGACGGTGAAGAGTCGGTCCATCAATTCATCCTTGTTGAAGATGCGCCCCGGGCGGGCGGCGATGATCTCCAGCAGTGTCACCTCGCGCCGGGTCAGCTCGATGGGGGCGCCATCGAGGGTGGCGGTGCGGCTTTTGCGGTCGATGCGCAGGTTGGCGCACTGGATCTGGTTGGTCGATTCCCCGCCGCTGCGGCGCAGCAGCACGCGGATGCGGGCATCCAGTTCGCGGAAGTCGAAGGGCTTGACCAGATAGTCGTCGGCCCCCAGGTCCAGCGCCCGCACGCGTTCCTCGATCTCGGCGCAGGCGGTGAGCATGAGTACCGGCGTATGCTGGCCGCGCCCGCGCAATTGCTCCAGCAGCGAGAACCCGTCCTGCTGCGGCAGCATCACGTCCAGGATCAGCAGGTCGTAGGAGTCGCCCAGGCGCTGACTGGCCTGGGCACCGTTGCTCTCCCATTCGACCGTATGGCCGATGCGGGCAAGATGGGAAATGATGGCCTCGGCCACGTCGGCAGTGTCTTCGACCAGCAGGATGCGCATGGGGATCTCCAGTATTGTTGCGATGCCGCAGCTGTGGGCGCTGCTTGGGCAGGGCTGCATTGTATGCCTGATCGCCGGTGGCGGTGCGATGCGTCAGCGATTAGTCAGGTTCGTTACAGCTTCGGGGCCTAGCATCCGACCCACTATCAAAATTCCTATAAATCATTTGGAGACTTGCATGAGCGATCACGCCCATGGCGCATCCGTCGTCGATCCATCCCGCCCGCTGCTGGAGATCGATCGCGTCACCCTGCAATACAAGACCAGCGATTCCCTGGTGACAGCCACCCAGCAAGTCAGTTTCAATGTCCATCCGGGCGACCGTTATATCCTGCTCGGCCCCTCGGGCTGCGGCAAGTCCACCTTGCTCAAGGCCATCGGCGGTTACCTGCAGCCGACCTCGGGCGCGATCCGCCTCAAGGGCCGCGAGGTGCACGAGCCGGGCCCGGACCGCATGATGGTGTTCCAGGAGTTCGACCAGCTGCTGCCCTGGAAGACGGTACGCCAGAACGTCGAGTTCGCGCTGCACGCCAGCGGCCGCCTGCAGGGCCGCGCCGCCGCCGAGCGCGCCGAGTACTACATCGAGAAGGTGGGCCTGGCCAAGTTCATCGACAGCTATCCGCACATGCTATCGGGCGGCATGAAGCAGCGTGTCTCCATCGCACGCGGCATGGCCATGGAGCCGGACGTGCTGCTGATGGACGAACCCTTCGCCGCGCTGGACGCGCTGACCCGCCGCAAGATGCAGGATGAACTGCTGCGCCTGTGGGACGACACGCAATTCACCGTGCTCTTCGTGACCCACTCTATCGAGGAAGCCATCCGCGTGGGCACCCGCATCCTGCTGCTGACCCCGCATCCGGGCCAGGTGCGTGCCGAACTCAACAGCATCCCGCCCAGCCAGATGGGTACGGCCGCCCAGGCCGAGCTGGAAACCCGCATCAACGACATGCTGTTCGCCCACCACTGAGGCTGCCCGGAGACACTGATCATGCACAACAATAATCTGCCCTTCGTCCGCCCCGAGATCGTGGTGGAACCCAATCCCAACGCCACCGCCGAAGTCCAGCGTCCGCTGTCGGCCTTTGAATCGCTCTACCGCATGGGCTGGCTGCGCAAGACCGTGATCCTGCTGGTGCTGGCCCTGATCTGGGAAGTCTATGGCCGCTGGCTGGACAATGCGCTGCTCTTCCCCAGCTTCAGCGAGACGGTGCAGGCCTTCTTCTCCGGCATCGGCAGCGGCGTGCTGCTCGAACGCGCCGCGGTATCGATGCAGACGCTGCTGGTGGGCTATGGCCTGGGCATCCTGCTGGCAGGCCTGCTGACCACGGTGGCCATCAGCTCGCGCATCGGCAACGACCTGCTGGAAACCCTGACCTCGATGTTCAACCCGCTGCCGGCCATTGCGCTCTTGCCGCTGGCGCTGATCTGGTTCGGCCTGGGTACCGGCAGCATCATCTTCGTGTTGGTGCACTCGGTGTTGTGGGCCGTGGCGCTCAATACCCATGGGGGCTTCCGTGCAGTCTCCAACACCCTGCGCATGGTGGGCCAGAACTATGGCCTGCGCCGCTTCTCGCTGGTGAAGTCCATCCTGATCCCGGCGGCCTTTCCCAGCATCCTCACGGGTCTCAAGGTGGGCTGGGCCTTTGCCTGGCGCACGCTGATCGCGGCCGAGCTGGTCTTTGGCGTCTCCTCCGGTGCCGGCGGCCTGGGCTGGTACATCTTCGAAAACCGCAACCAGCTGGAGACGGCCAACGTGTTCTCGGGGCTGTTTTTCGTGATCATCATCGGCCTGGTGGTCGAGAACCTGATCTTTGCCCAGATCGAGAAGCGCACCATCCGTCGCTGGGGCATGCAGCACTGACCAAGACTGACCGCACCTGGACCGATAAACTGAAGCCTTACAGGAGACACCTATGAAAAGACGAACTTTTTCCAGCATGATGATCGCCGCCACCCTGGCGCTGTCCACCGCCGCCGGCGCGGCCCGCGCCGAAGCCCCGGAAGTGCGCATCTCCCACGGTTATGGCCTGCTGTACCTGCCGCTGATGGTCATCCGCGACCAGGGCCTGGTCGAGAAGCACGCCAAGGCGATGGGCCTGGGCGATGTCAAGACCAAGTGGGTGCTGCTCGATGGCGGCAACGTCATCAACGATGCCATGCTGGCCGGTAACCTCGATATCGCCGGCACCGGCGCACCGGGCTTCGTGACGCTGTGGTCCAAGGCGCACGGCATCCCGCGCTCGGAAGTGGTGGGCCTGGGCGCGCTGTCGACTTCGCCCTTGTGGCTCAACACCAATAACCCCAACGTCAAGTCGCTGAAGGATTTCACGCCCAAGGACAAGATCGCCATCCCAGGCATCAAGACCTCGCTGTCGGCGGTGCTGCTGCAGATGGCCGCCGCCAAGACCTTTGGTGCCGAGAACTACGCCAAGCTGGATCCGTTGACCGTGAGCCTGTCACACCCGGAAGCCATGGCATCGCTGTTGTCGGGCAAGACCGAGATCACCGCGCACTTCACCTCGCCGCCGTTCTCCTACCAGGAGGCCAAGGCCCCCGGCGTGACCCGCGTGCTGAACTCGACCGATGTGCTGGGCCATATCACCATCGACGTGGTCTTCGCCCTGAAGTCCTTCACCGACAAGAATCCCAAGCTGACCCAGGCCTTCATGGCCGCCCAGGAAGAGGCCAACGCCTACATCGCCAAGAACCGCAAGGGTGCCGCCGAGATCTTCCTGCGCGTCTCCAAGCTGAAGCTGCCCCAGGAGGAAGTGGAGCAGATGCTGGCCGACCCCGGTACCGAGTTCTCGACCACGCCCGTGGACATCATGCAATACGTGATCTTCATGGGTAAGGCCGGCACCATCAAGACCAAGCCGGCCGTCTGGAACGAGATGTTCGTGCCGGCCTTCAAGGACCGCAAGGGCAGCTGATCGCCGGCGCTTGCGCCTGGACATCACGACGCCGTGCGGCCTGAGCCGCCGGTGTCGTATCATGGCGTCTTTGCTTTGCGTCGCCTGGATTTATGCCTGAAAACATCGCCGTCAAATGGATCGTCGACGAAGACCGGCTCTTCGCCGACATGCCCGACTCCCCCGGGAACCCATGTACTGCGTGTGGCGCCTGCTGCGCCATCTTCCGCGTCTCCTTCTATTGCGGTGAACTCAGCGACGGCTCCGGCGGAGTCGTGCCGGTGGAACTGACCAGCAAGGTCAATGACACCATCGCCTGCATGAAAGGCACGGAAACCGGACATGGCCGCTGCATCGCCCTGGAAGGCGAACTGGGTCGGCCGGGCATCGCCTGCAGCATCTATTCCCAACGTCCCAGCACCTGCCGTGAATTCTCTGCCTGGGATGCCGACGGCCAACCCAATGCCACCTGCCAGCGCCTGCGCACCGGCCTGGGCCTGCCACCGCTGGCCCCTTTGCCGGCTGAACAGGCCGCACCCGCCCGCTAGGCCGGGCCTTGCAGGGCGATGAGCGCATCGCCCAGGGATTCCGGGCGCCCCTCGAAGAGTCGTTGCAGATATTGCGGATCGGCCAGGTGGGCGTACAACGCCGCGCGCGCCGCATAGTCGGTGGCCATGCGCACGGCGGCCAGGATGTACTCATCCAGCGTGGCGGCGATGGTCCAGTCGGGCAGGCCGACACGACGGAACAGCCCCTCATCGATATGCTCGAATACCTCCGGCCCGGTCTTGCACACCCCCGGCAAACCCACCGTGAAGGCATCGATGATGCCATTGGTGTTGCCGAAGGGCAGGGGCGAGAGGAACATGTCGCACTGGTTGAAGATCGTCAGGTATTGCTGGTAAGGCTGGTGCGCATAGACCTGTGCGCTGGGTATGTAGCGCAGGATCAGCCGCTGCAGTTGCGGATACAGCAGCCCCTGTGCCTGACCCACCAGGAAGTGCAGTCGCACCTGCTTGCCCGGTTGGCCGCCGGGTGGCCGGGCTGCCAGTTCCACGATCTTCTGGCAGGCCATCAGGAAGCGCGGATTGAGCTTCATGGTAGTGGCGGCAATGGCCACGTTCACATACGGCTGCTCAATACGCTGGATCCTGGGGACCTCGAAGGGAATGGCCGAAGGGCGATAGGGCTGACCATCGGCGGGCAGGCGCAGCAGCTGCTCGGTGAAGCAGGCCGGGTCGCCCACGAAGTCCTCTTCCACGCTGATGTAGTCGATGCGCGCCGAGCAGGTCGTGGCCGGGTGTCCCAGCGCGGCCACTTGCAGCGGCGCCACGCGCAGGTTGGCCGCGAACATCGTGATGGGGAACATCCCCACACTGGGCATGTAGAACACCTGGGGACGGCGCTCTTGCGCCAGGTCGCGCAATTGCCGCAGGCAGCCCAGCAGGTCGGCGGGCTTGCCCAGGTCCACGAAAGCATCGAAGACGGCCCGTCCCAGCTCGTCGGTATTGGCTTCATAGCCGACGGCGACGACGTGGTAGTGGCGGCGCGCCGCCTCCAGGGTCTTGGAGTGCGTGCGATAGATGGAGTGTCCACCGGAGAACCACTCCAGCAGCACCAGCATGACCGGCTTGCCATTGACGCGGCCATCGCCCTCGTGGTGCAGGTCGAGCAATCCCTCCTGGCGCAGCTTCTTGTCGATGAGGGCGTTGATCGCACCCTTGATGCGATGACGCTGCGGCAGGTCGGCGTAGCTGCAATGCATGTAGACATCATGCAGCACCGCCACCGGCAAGCCGTCCAGCGAGTCCAGTTCCAGCAGGCGTTGCGGCAGCCAGCCCAGCAGGGCCTCGCGCTTGGAATGGGCCGCTGGCGTGCCCAGGAAGCGCGGTGACATCAGCGCCAGGAACAGCGCGGCGGCCAGCGGCTTGTTCTGTGCCCACAGCATTTCCACGTCCAGCGGCAGCTCCGATTCGGGCGAATAGAGCAGGCAGAACTTCACCAGATCCAGCGGCCGGACCTCGAACACCTCGTTGTGCGGCCCGCCCAGCTTGAGCGAGCGCAGGATATGGTCGGCGTTGATGAAATGGCTGGCACCGAACAGGGCAGCCAGCCAGCGCTGGAAATTGATCAACTGGCCGAAGCCATCGGGACTGACATGGAAGCTCGGGTCCGAGAACAGCGCCGAGATGGCCGCCGTGATGCGGGTCAGGATGTGCTGTTCCAGCTCGGCGGCCGGCACGGCCGGCGAGACCGAGAGCGAAAACTGGTCGGACAGCTGGCCATATTGGCGGTCGATGAGCACCAGCAGTCGTACCAGCTCACGCGCGGCCGGCTCCTGCTGGCGCGAATAGCAGAGGTACTCGAATTTTTCCAGCGAGAAAATCTCGTCTTGGCTGGCCGTCATGGCGGGCTCTCGTGATCAGGGAAGGCAGCCGGCATTGTGCCGTCTCTCCCGCGTTGCTGCCAGTGCTTTAACGCTGACCGGCTGCTGCTGCTACGGCTACGGCTGCGGGTGCGGGTGCATCCAGCCAGGGAAAGACCTGCCCCAGCGCCAGCGGCGAACGGTATAGCCTGGCCGCCCCATGGGCGGCATCCGGAATCACCTGTTGCGTATGGCTTGCCGGGATCTGCCATCGCCGCGCCAGGAATCGTTCATAGCCCAGGTAAGCCAGCTGCCGTGCCATGCGTGTTGCTCCCTGCAAGGCCGCGCCGCAGGACCTGTCGAGGAAGCGGTGCTGCGGATCCACATCACGCTGGCCAACCAGGTAGCGCACGTCGCGTGCGGCATAGCGGGCAAACAGCTGGCGCCCGTCGAGATGCTGTTGCGCCAGATAGGCGGGCGGCTGGCCGAGTCCATAGCGATAGTCGTCGTAGCGTGGGCAGGCCTGGCCGGTGGGCGGCGCAAAGTCCTCGCCCTGGGGCCGCTCGGGGCTCAGGTAGAGATAGGAGGACGGACTGGAGATGACGTAGCGCAGGTGGATGCCGGCCCGTTGCAAGCCTTCGGTGAGGCCATTGAGCAGGGCGTAGCGCTGCATCAACTGGGCGCCGGCCGAATGGCCGATCAGCACGATCTCGTGCAGGTCCGGAAAGCGCGCAGGATCGGCCAGCCAGCGCAGCAGGTCGTCCAGCGCCTGGAAGCTGGTGATGCCCGTCACGCCGTGGATCGACGCTTCGCCCTGCATCCAGGCATCGCTGCCCCAGATCGGCATGTCCGGCGAGAGGCCCTGGTCCTTGTGCGCCATGAAGTTGGGGGCCAGCAGCAGCGTATTGGCCGGGCTCAGTTGGGCCATGTCCAGCAGGTGCTGGCCGATGGCGAAGTAATCCACGGCATTGCGCTGGACGCCATGCACGATGATGAGCGCCCGCTGTACATGGCTGGGCAACCGGCCCAGGTCGGCATTGGCATAGACGGCCATGGTGTAGGGCGTGGCGGCGTCGATGGACAAGGCCTGACGGTCCGCCGGGGATGCGGCCCGGGCTGGCGCAATACTCATCATCAAAGAGAGGCCGGCGCTCAAGAGCAGGGCGGATAAACGTGCCATATATTCAGGTGTGGGTCAGCATGCACATGCATACGCCCGCAATATAGCGCCGAAATGCACCGTCCGCGTCCGAACTGCTCAATGCCGGGTGCGCGCCTGCAGCATGGCCGAGGGGGTCTGGCCGAACAGTTTCTTGTAGTCGCATGAGAACTGGCTGAAGTTGGTGAAGCCCCAGGCGGCCGCAATATCGCCGATGCTGCCCACGGCGCGGCCGCCATCGGCCTGGCACAGCGCCCGGCGCACGCCGTTCAGGCGCAGCGAGCGCAGGTAGGTCATGGGGCTCATGCCCAGCACATCCTCGAAGCAGTATTGCAGCGTACGGCGGCTCACATGCACGGCCTCGCACAGCATGGGCACGGTGACGGGGCACTCTTGCTGGGCCATGGCGAACTCGCAGGCATCGTTGACGATGCGCCGACGGCGCAGGAAGCTGGTGCCGGCCTCGGCTTCGATCTGGCCATCGTCGAGCAACGCCAGCAAGGACACCAGCACGGCTTCCTGGCCCAGCTGCAGCGCCGCATGGGCGCCCGGGCCTTCGGCCTGGCCGGCCAGCGCCAGCAGGCTGGCAATGTGGTGGCGACATTCTTCCAGGCCGGCATGGCCGACCTTGAGCATCTCGGCCTGGCCCAGCCGGCGCCAGTCCGGCGCGCAACCCAGGCGGGCGGCACTGGCCTGCAGCGCGTCGCGCTGCACCACGATGCCGTAGATCTGGTGCTGGTCGGGCGTGACCAGTTCGAACTCGCAGGCGCCGGGCCGCGTCATCACCATGTCCTCGCCCACCGGGCGACCATTGATGCGCATGCCGGTGGCGCGTGCCTCGATGCCGAACCAGTAGGCGTCCGGCCACACCTGGCAGGACTGGCGGATGGCACAGCTATTGGCCTCGCTGAAGATCTGCACGCCCTGGCTCTGCCATTCCTGCAGGACGCCCTGGAAGCTGCCGCCGGCGATCTGGTCGTAGCGCTGCTCCCAGTCCGTGAGATTGTGGGCGTGCTCGTCGACGTCGCGCGCGACCACGGTGCGCAATGCCCGCTTGGGGTGCGTGCCGGGTGTGTCAGTCTGGGACAGTTGGAGATGCGACATGTGGAGGCTCCCTGGCTTGCCCGGCTATCCGCAGGCCAGGCCGGCCCTGCAGGTTTGCCGAATTTCGATAACGTTTCCATGTTCACGATTGTTATATTTTGGCGCGTTGGCATGGTGTTGTGCAAAACAAGCAAACGCCATGCCCACCGGACGGTACGTATTCCTACAACAACGCGGTCGCCCCATGACCGCCATCTTCGCGCCAACAGGAGAGACCTATGGATGCAAGCTCATCAGGGCAGGGACATACCCTCAAGCCGGTCCTGTCCACCCTCCAGCTCTGGGCCATCGCGGTCGGGCTGGTGATCTCGGGAGAGTACTTCGGCTGGAGCTATGGCTGGGCCAGCGCCGGCACGCTGGGCTTCACGGTGACGGCACTGTTCATCGCGGCCATGTATGCCACCTTCATCTTCAGCTTCACCGAATTGACCACCTCCATTCCCCACGCGGGCGGCCCGTTTGCCTACAGCAAGCGCGCCTTCGGGCCGGTGGGCGGTTACCTGGCCGGGGCGGCGACCTTGATCGAGTTTGTCTTCGCGCCGCCGGCCATCGCGCTGGCCATCGGGGCCTATCTCAATGTGCAGTTTCCCGCGCTCGATCCCAAGCTGGCCGCGCTGGGAGCCTACCTGGTCTTCATGACGCTCAACATCGTGGGCGTGCAGATCGCGGCCACCTTCGAGCTCTTCGTGACGCTCTTGGCGATCTTCGAATTGTTGGTCTTCATGGGTGTGGTGGCGCCGGGCTTCTCGCTGGCCAACTTCACCAAGGGCGGCTGGTCGGGCAGCGATGGCTTCAGCCTGGCGGCCGTGCCGGGGATGTTTGCGGCGATTCCGTTCGCGATCTGGTTCTTCCTCGCCATCGAAGGCGTGGCGATGGCCGCCGAGGAGGCCAAGGATCCCCGGCGCTCCATTCCCATCGCCTATATCACCGGCATCCTGACCCTGGTGGTGCTGGCCATCGGCGTGATGCTCTTTGCCGGTGGCGCGGGCGACTGGACCAAGCTAGCCAACATCAACGATCCGTTGCCGCAGGCCATGAAACTCATCGTCGGCGGCAACAGCAACTGGCTGCACATGCTGGTGTGGCTGGGGCTGTTCGGGCTGGTGGCGTCCTTCCACGGCATCATCCTGGGTTATTCGCGGCAGATCTTCGCGCTGGCCCGCGAAGGCTACCTGCCGACCTATTTCGCCCGCGTCCATCCGCGCTTCAAGACCCCGCACCGCGCCATCCTGGCCGGCGGCGTGGTGGGTATCGCCGCCATCTACAGCGATGAGCTCGTCACCATCGGCGGCCAGACGCTCACGGCCAACATCGTCACCATGTCGGTGTTCGGCGCGATCCTGATGTACATCCTGTCGATGCTGGCGCTGTTCCGCCTGCGCCGTAACGAAGCCGGCCTGGAGCGGCCGTTCCGCGCGCCGCTGTATCCGTACTTCCCGGCCTTCGCACTGTTCGGGGCGCTGGTCTGCATGGGCACGATGATCTACTACAACGCGCTGATCTTCGGCATCTTCGTGGCCTTGCTGGGACTGGGTTACGCCTGGTTCCTGGCGACCCGGCGACACCGTGCCGAGGGCGTCGCGCCTGTTACTGAATTCTGAACGCGCTGTATTGCGCAATAGCTGGACGACCTATTCCACTCCATTGATCGAACAAGGGCCATCATGAACAACAAACACAAACCGACGACAGCATCTCCCGCGCCCGCACTCAAGCGCCGCGGCTTCCTGGGCAGCCTGCTGGCCACGGCCGCCGGCGGAGCATTGGCCACCATCGCCACCCCCGGGCAGGCCGCCGCCCGCGCCGAGGTCGCGCTGGACCGCGCCAAGTGGGCCATGCGCAACCATGAACTGGTGGCGCAGATGATCGCCGAGCATGGCCGGCTGGCGCCGGGCTACCAGTCCGGCAAGCGTCCCTATGCGGTGTTCGACTGGGACAACACCAGCATCATGAACGACTGCGAAGAAGCGTTGCTGATGTACCAGATCAATACGCTGTCCTTCAAGCTCAGCCCCGCCGAATTCGCCGCCATCATCCGCCAGAACGTGCCGCCAGGCCCCTTCAGCAAGGACTTCAAGAACGCCGCCGGCAACGTCGTCGATCTCGATGCGATCTGCACCGACCTCGATGCCGACTATGCCTACCTGCACGCCAGCTACAAGGGCCTGGCCGGCAGCCAGTCGCTCGAAGAGGTGACCCGCAGCGTCGAGTTCCAGGACTTCCGGGCCAAGCTCTACTACCTCTACGAAGCTGTCAACGACACCCATGGCGTCAATGTCGGCTATCCCTGGGTGATCTATTTCTTCGCCAACATGAGCGTGGCCGAAGTGAGCGCGCTGGCCGAGGCCTCCAATGACGCTGCCCTGGGCGCCGCACTGAGCAAGGTCAAGTACACCAGCCCGGCCGAGCGGCCCGGTCGCGCCGGCGTGGTGAGCGTGTCGCACTTCCACGGCATCCGCCTGTGCACCGAGGTGGCGACCCTGATGGACAGCCTGCGGCGCAACGGCATCGATGTCTATGTCTGTACCGCCTCGCTGGAAGACGTGGTGGCGGTCTTCGCCACCCAGCCCAAGTATGGCTATGACGTGGCCCGCGAGAATGTCATCGGCCTGCGCCTGGAACGCAATGGCGATCGCCTGCGCAACGCCTACCTGAAGGACTGGCCGCTGACCTGGGGGCCGGGCAAGACGGTGGCCATCAAGCAGGTGCTGGTGGCGCAGAAGGGCTATGGCCCGATCTTCGTGGCCGGTGACAGCGATGGCGATTACGATATGCTCAGGGACTTCCCGGAGACGCAATATGGCCTCATCGTCAACCGCATGAAGAATGGCAAGATCGGCGAGCTCTCCAAGCTGGCCGCAGACCAGATCAGTGCCGCCAAGCCGCGCTTCCTGCTGCAGGGACGCCAGGAATCGACCGGCAACTGGTTGCCGGTGGAAACCAGCATCAAATACGGCAAGACCACGCCGCAGCTGCTGACCAGCTGACGGGCAACGCCGGGGCCGTGCCTGGCCCCGGTCTCGCAGATGAAGGAGCAAGAGTATGGCCGAACACCGATTCCGGCACAGCGTGGGCAGCACCACCTACGTGTTCCGCGATCTTGGCGACTTGATGGCCAAGGCCAGCCCGGCCCGTTCGGGCGACCTGTTGGCCGGCGTGGCCGCAGCCAGCGCCGAGGAGCGGGCGGTGGCCCAGATGGCGCTGGCGGCATTGCCGCTGAAGATCTTCCTAGAGCAAATGCTGATCCCCTACGAAGACGACGAGATCACCCGGCTCATTATCGACAGCCATGATCGTGCCGCCTTTGCACCCATCGCCCATCTGACGGTGGGGGATTTCCGCAACTGGCTGCTGGCCGACGACACCGACAGCGCCGTGCTGGCCGCGGTGGCGCCGGGGATCACGCCGGAGATGGCGGCGGCCGTCTCCAAGATCATGCGCAACCAGGACCTGATCCTGGTGGGCAAGAAGTGCTGCGTGGTCACCGCCTTTCGCAATACCATCGGCCTGCCCGGGCGGCTCTCGACCCGCCTGCAGCCCAACCACCCGACCGACGATGCCAGCGGCATCGCCGCCAGCATGCTCGACGGCCTGATGTATGGCAACGGCGACGCCGTCATCGGCATCAATCCCGCCACCGACAACGTGCCGCAGGTGGTCAAGCTGGTGGGCATGATGGCCGATGTGATCGCACGCTACGAGATCCCCACGCAATCCTGCGTGCTGACCCATGTCACCAACACGATCGC
>JAFAMT010000315.1 GCA_019233085.1 Herbaspirillum sp. | reverse complement strand
TCGGGTGGCGCTCGGGCCGGGCGGACGCTGGTCGGAGCAGCTGCGCGGCACCAATGCCATCGGCACCGCCCTCTTCGAGCAAAAGCCCACCACCGTGCATGCCCAGCAGCATTACCTGGATGCCAATGGCTTCCTGACCTGCTCGGCAGCGCCCATCTTCGACCATCGCGGCCAGGTGCTGGGCGTGCTGGATGTCTCGGGCGAATGCGGCAGCTTCCACAAGCACACCATGGCGCTGGTGCGCATGTCGGCGCAGATGATAGAGAATCACCTGCTGGCCGGCAGTTTCACCGATTGCATCACCCTGCACTTCCATAGCCGCGCCGAATTCGTCGGCACGCTGGTGGAGGGCATCGTCAGTTTCACGCCCGGCGGACGCTTCCTGGCGGCCAACCGCAGTGCGCAGTTCCAGCTGGGGCTGTCGCTGGCGGCGTTGCAATCACATACCTTCACGTCGCTCTTCGGGGTACCGCTGTCGCTGCTGTTCGAACACCACCGCAAGGCGGGTAGCGGCCTGCTGGAGCTGTGCCTGCACAATGGCATCCGCATCCACGGCCGCGCCGAGCTGCGCCTGCGTGACCAGCATTTCCAGCATGCCCGCGAAGCCGTCATCGATGCGCCCGAGGTGGCGCCCGCCGGTGCGCCCCTGCTGCCAACGGCAGACCGGCAGACCGCACGGGGCCCGGCGCGACCCGACCTGGCGGCGCTGGACACCGGCGACGCCCGCATGAGCGCCATCATCGCCAAGCTGCGCAAAGTCATCGACCGCGACATCCCCGTGCTCATCACCGGCGAAACGGGCACCGGCAAGGAATGGCTGGCACAGGCCATCCACCGCGCCAGCGCGCGCTTTGGTGCCACCCAGACCCGGAGCGGCGCGGCCCCTTTCGTGGCCGTGAACTGCTCGGCCATCCCGGAAAACCTGATCGAAGCCGAACTCTTCGGCTATGAAGACGGCGCCTTCACCGGCGCGCGTCGCAAGGGCGCCATCGGCAAGATCGCCCAGGCCCAGGGTGGCACCCTCTTCCTCGACGAGATCGGCGACATGCCGCTGGCCCTGCAGGGCCGCCTGTTGCGGGTGCTGCAGGAGCGCGCGGTCACGCCACTGGGCAGCAACCGGGTCATCCCGGTGGAGTTCGCGCTGGTCTGCGCCACCAACCAGCCGCTGCGCGAGATGGCGGCACGCCATGCCTTCCGCGAAGACCTCTACTACCGCATCAATGGCTTGCAGGTGCGCCTGCCGGCGCTGCGCGAACGCAGTGACCTGGCACAGCTGGCGTACAAGATCCTGGAGCAGGAAGGCGGTGCGGATGCACCGCGCTTCGACGCCGAGGTGGAGGCGCTGCTGCTGGCCAGCCGCTGGCCCGGCAACCTGCGGCAACTGGCCAACCTGGTCCGCACCGCCCTGGCCATGGCCGACGGCGAAGAGACCATCGGCCTGCACCACCTGCCCGACGACTTCCTTGAGGAAGCCGGCGCGCCAGCCACGCAGCACGAGGCTGGCAGGGAGCCGCAGCCCGCCTCGCTGTCCATCGAGGACAATGAATGGGCCACCATCGAACGCGCCCTGCGCAGCCACGGCGGCAACGTCAGCGCCGCCGCCAAGGCGCTGGGGGTGTCGCGCAATACGATCTACCGGCGCCTCAAGTCACGCGCGCACTGAGCGGCGCCAGGGCCTCGTACTCTTCATCCGAAAACAGCCGCGAGCGCGTCAGGAAGCGCTTGCCGCTGCCATTCTCCAGCGAGAACATGCCGCCGTTGCCGTTGACCACGTCGATGATCAGTTGCGTGTGTTTCCAGTATTCGAACTGGTCGGCACCGATATAGAACGGCACGCCATCGATCTCGCCCAGGTGGACGTCGGTATCGCCCAGCGTGAAATCGCCCGCCGGGTAGCACATCGGCGCGCTGCCATCGCAACATCCGCCGGACTGGAAGAAGATCAGCTCGCCATGCCGCGCCTTCAACTGACGCAGCAGTGCCACCGTGGCCTCGGTGGCCGTTACCCGTTGCGATGCCGCCATCGTTGTTCTCCCTCGTAGAGTCGCATGTAAAAGCGGCGCCGGCCGCAGAGCGGTCCGGCGCCGAAGCTGCCTTGCATCAAGGAGTCAAACGGAGATCAGAAGAAGCCCAGCGCCTTGGGGCTGTAGCTGACCAGCAGGTTCTTGGTCTGCTGGTAGTGGTCCAGCATCATCTTGTGGTTTTCACGACCGATGCCGGATTGCTTGTAGCCACCGAAGGCCGCGTGCGCCGGATAGAGGTGGTAGCAGTTGGTCCACACGCGACCGGCCTGGATCTCGCGGCCCATGCGGAAGGCACGGGTGCCGTCCCGGGTCCACAGGCCCGCGCCCAGGCCGTAGAGGGTGTCGTTGGCAATCGCCAGGGCCTCTTCCTCATCCTTGAAGGTGGTCACCGAGACCACCGGGCCAAAGATCTCTTCCTGGAAGATGCGCATCTTGTTGTTGCCCTCGAAGACGGTCGGCTTGACGTAGTAGCCCGAGGCCAGGTCGCCCCCCAGCGCTTCGCGACCGCCGCCGGCCAGCACCTTGGCGCCTTCCTGCTTGCCGATGTCGATGTGGGAGAGGATCTTTTCCAGCTGCTCCTGCGAGGCCTGGGCACCGATCATGGTGCTCTTGTCCAGCGGGTTGCCCTGCTTGATGGCAGCCACGCGCTTCAAGGCACGATCGATGAAGCGCTCGTAGATCGACTCCTGCACCAGCACGCGCGAGGGGCAGGTGCAGACCTCGCCCTGGTTCAGCGCGAACATGGCGAAGCCTTCCAGGGCCTTGTCGAAGAAGTCGTCGTCCTTGTCCAGCACGTCGGCGAAGAAGATGTTGGGCGACTTGCCGCCCAGCTCCAGGGTCACCGGAATCAGGTTCTGCGAGGCGTACTGCATGATCAGGCGGCCCGTGGTGGTCTCGCCGGTGAAGGCGATCTTGGCGATGCGCTTGTTGGAGGCCAGCGGCTTGCCGGCTTCCACGCCAAAGCCCTGGACGATATTGACCACGCCCGGCGGGATCAGGTCGGCGATCAGTTCGATCAGCACCATGATCGAGGCCGGGGTCTGCTCGGCCGGCTTCAGTACCACGCAGTTGCCCGCGGCCAGGGCCGGGGCCAGCTTCCACACGGCCATCAGGATGGGGAAGTTCCAGGGGATGATCTGGCCGACCACGCCCAGGGGCTCATGGAAGTGATAGGCGTAGGTGTCGTTGTCGATGGTGCCGATGCTGCCTTCCTGGGTGCGTACGGCGGCGGCGAAGTAGCGGAAGTGATCGATGGCCAGCGGGATGTCGGCGGCCATGGTTTCACGGATGGGCTTGCCGTTGTCCAGGGTCTCGGCAGTGGCCAGGAGCTCCAGGTTGGCTTCCATGCGATCGGCAATCTTCAGCAGCAGGTTGGCGCGATCGGTGGGTGAGGTCTTGCCCCAGCTCTTCTTGGCGGCGTGGGCGGCGTCCAGCGCCAGCTCCACGTCCTCGGCGCTGGAACGGGCCACTTCACAGAAGGCGCGTCCGATCACCGGGCTGATGTTCTCGAAGTATTCCCCCTTGACCGGCGGGACGAATTTGCCGCCGATGAAGTTGTCGTAGCGTTGCTTGAACGGGTCGCGTACGCCGAGTTTGCTGATGTCTGCCAGGTTCATGTCGTCTCCGATGGTTATGGTTTGAAACCCCGCGCAACTAGGGCGGCCGAGGCTGCCAAGGCGGGCGTTCACCCACATCAGGGGCAAGTCGCATGCCAGCCGCGCCAGGCCCGCGCGGCGCGGCTGGCCGCCTCGCTGCATGGTCAGCCTGTGTCAATCTGGCGCAGATCGGGACAACACGGCGCAACACCCTGCAACACCGGCCGGCACATCGCGGCAAAGCAATGGACGTAAAAAAACCGGCCAGCGGCCGGTCTTTTCTTGTTGCAGGACAAGGATCAGACGGCGTCCGGGCCGGTCTCGCCGGTACGGATACGGATGACCTGCTCCACTTCCTGGACGAAGATCTTGCCGTCGCCGATCTTGCCGGTGCGGGCGGCCTTGATGATGGCATCCACGGCCTGCTCGACCACCTTGTCGTCGACCACCACCTCGATCTTGACCTTGGGCAGGAAATCGACCACGTATTCGGCACCGCGGTAGAGTTCGGTATGGCCCTTCTGGCGACCGAAGCCCTTCACTTCGGTGACCGTCAGGCCCGTGACGCCGACCTCGGCGAGGGATTCACGCACCTCGTCCAGCTTGAACGGTTTGATGATGGCGGTCACTTGTTTCATGGCAATTCCTCTCTTGATGTGTCGTAAAGAAACGATCTGATAAATATCGGTTGCTGCGTTGTTGTTATTCTGGTGTCAGGATCGTGGCCACCCTGCCCACCTGGGCATTGTCAATCAGGCGCGCGCTGCTTTCAACCTCCGCAAGCATGTGGCAACGCAAAAAACCTGGAATCAGGCCTCCACGTCCGGAATACGGGCCAGATCGTCCATCCAGACGGTAGCCTCGCCATCGCTGGGCGCGCGCCAGTCCCCGCGCGGCGAGAGCGAGCCGCCGCTGCCGACCTTGGGAGCGTTGGGTACGCAGGAGCGCTTGAACTGGCTGGTCTTGAAGAAGCGATGGACAAAGATGCCCAGGTTCTTCTTGATCTGCGGCAAGCTGTACTGGTTGTGGGCGCCATGCAGGCCGTCGGGCCAGTGGCCGGCGTCGCGGTCATGCCAGGCGCTGTGGGCCAGGAAGGCCACCTTGCGGGGGGCAAAGCCGTAACGCAGGATGTAATACAGGTTGAAGTCCTGCAATTCATACGGCCCGATGAAGTCCTGGGTACGCTGGCCCGGCTCGCCGGCTGTGGCACCCGGCACCAGTTCGGGACTGATCTCGGTTTCCAGGATGTGGACCAGCACTTCGGGCTGCCTCAGTTCCAGCGAGCCCGATTCGGCCACCCAGCGCACCAGGTGGGTGATCAGGGTCTTGGGCACGCTGGCATTGACGTTGTAGTGCGACATGTGGTCGCCCACGCCATAGGTGCACCAGCCCAGCGCCAGCTCCGAGAGATCGCCGGTGCCGATGACGATGGCGCCCTGGTGGTTGGCCAGGCGGAACAGGTGGTTGGTACGCTCGCCGGCCTGGACGTTCTCGAAGGTGATGTCGTAGACCGGCTCGCCGCGCGAATAGGGGTGATCCAGGTCCTTGAGCATCTGTTCGCAGCTGGGGCGGATATCGATCTCGCGGGCGGTGCAGCCGACCTGGGCCATCAACTGGTGCGCCTGCACCAGCGTGCGGCTGCTGGTGGCAAAGCCGGGCATGGTATAGGCCAGGATGTTGGCGCGCGGCAGGCCCAGCTTGTCCATGGCCTTGGCGCAGACCAGCAGCGCATGGGTCGAATCGAGCCCGCCGGAGACGCCGATGACCACCTTCTTCAAACCCGAGGAAGAGAGCCGCTGCACCAGCGCCTGTACCTGGATGTTGTAGACCTCGCGGCAGCGCAGCTCGCGCTGCTCGGCATTGGCCGGTACATAGGGGAAGCGCGCCACGCGGCGTTGCAGCGGCAATGCCTGCTGCGGTTGCGGCAGTTGCACCTCGAAGCCGACCACCTCGAACTTGCGCACCTCCTCTGCATGGCGGCGCACCGACTGGCCGAAGGTGGTCTGGTGGATGCGCTCGCGCGAGAGCCGTTCCAGGTCGATGTCGGCGTAGATCACATGGCCGCCCGCGGCAAAGCGCTCGGATTCGGCCAGCAGCTCGCCGTTCTCGCAGATCAGGGCCTGGCCGTCCCAGGCCAGGTCGGTGGTCGATTCGCCATTGCCGGCCGAGGAATACAGGTAGGCCGCCAGGCAGCGCGCCGACTGCTGCGCCACCAGTTGATGGCGATAGCCCGCCTTGCCCACCACGATATTGGACGCCGACAGGTTCACCAGCACGGTAGCCCCGGCCAGGGCCGCAAAGGACGACGGCGGGATCGGCACCCAGACGTCTTCGCAGATCTCGATGTGGAAACGGAAGTCGGGGATATTGCGGATATCGAACAGCAGCTGGCTGCCAAAACCCACTTCCTGGCCCAGCAGGGTGACGCTGCGCGTGACGGCGCAATCGGCGCTGCTGAACTGGCGCGCCTCGTAGAATTCGCTGTAGTTGGGCAGGTAGCTCTTGGGCACCACACCCATGATGCGGCCGGCGCTGACCACCACCGCGCAGTTATAGAGCTGGTGCTCCACTTTCAGCGGCATGCCCACCACGAGCGCTGCGGGGATGCGCGCAGAAGCCGTCACCACCGATTGCAGGGCCTGCAGCGAGGCCTCCAGCAAGGCCCGTTGCTGGAACAGGTCTTCGCAGCTATAGGCCGACAGGCCCAGCTCGGGGAAGGACACCAGCACCGCGCCACGCGCGGCGGCCTGCTCGGCCAGGGCGATGGTGCGTTCGGCGTTGAAACCGGGATCGGCCACCTTGCAGTCCGGCACCGCCACCGCGACGCGGGCGAAACCATGGCTGTAGAGATTGAAGAAATCGCTTTGCATGTCGTACTTTCTGCTCGTGCTGTCTGCGTGTTGCCGCGGCGGCGACACGTTCCGTTCATTTTGCGTAGAATGCCTGATCGATCGCGGCCGTCGGCCGCGCCTGCCTTGCTTGCCTCCCGCAGTCCATGGATTATCGCACGCGAATCGTTTCTTCTCTGGCCGAGATCGGCCAGCCCCGCTGGGACGCCCTGCTGGCTGCCCAGGAGGAGGCCAATCCCTTCCTCTCCTATGCCTTCCTGCATGCCCTGCACGAGAGCGGTTCGGCCTGCGCCGAGACCGGCTGGGAGCCGCATTACCTGAGCCTGTGGCGGGACGATGCACTGGTAGCGGCCATGCCGCTGTATCGCAAGTTCCACTCCTATGGCGAATACGTCTTCGACTGGGCCTGGGCCGAGGCCTACCAGCGCCATGGTGTGGCCTACTATCCCAAGCTGCTCTCGGCGATTCCCTTCACGCCGGTGCGTGGAGCGCGCCTGCTGGCCGTGGACGATGCCGCCAGGTCGGCCCTGCTGGCGGCCCTGCAGGAACTGCAGCAGGCCCCCGGGCATTCGTCCACCCATATCCTCTACCCGCCGCCGGACCAGGCCGAGATGCTGGCTGGGGCCGGCTTTCTGCTGCGCAGCGGCGTGCAGTTCCACTGGCACAACGAAGGCTATGCCAGCTTTGCCGAATTCGTCGATACGCTGGACCGCAAGAAACGCAAGAACATCCTGGCCGAGCGCCGCAAGGTGGCCGAGCAAGGCATACGCTTCGTGTCGCTGCGCGGGACCGAGATCGGCGAACAGCACTGGCGCTTCTTCAACCGCTGCTATCGCCACACCTATTCGGCGCACTACTCCACGCCCTACCTGAACCTGGATTTCTTCCTGCGCATCGGCCAGAGCATGCCGCAGCACCTGCTGCTCACGCTGGCCCTGCGCGGGGACCAGCCGATTGCCTCCTCGCTGACCGTGCATGACCAGGACACCCTCTACGGTCGCTACTGGGGTGCGCTGGAACACGTCCCCTGCCTGCACTTCGAGACCGCCTACTACCAGCCACTGGAATTCTGCATCGCCGAGAAGATCACCTGGTTCGAGGGCGGTGCCCAGGGCGAACACAAGATGGCGCGCGGCTTCCTGCCGCAGAAGACCTGGTCGGCGCACTGGCTGGCGCACCCCGGTTTCTACGATGCGGTGGAACACTTCCTGGCCCGCGAGGGTGGCGGCATCGATGGCTACATGTCGGAGCTGAACGAGCGCAATCCTTTCCGCCATCCCCTGCCCTGATCCGGCCGCATCGGGCCCTGGCTGGACAGCGGCCTAAGCGTCAGCTAAGTCCGGCTCTGTATCGTCGACGACTCCGCGACCCATACGCCAAGGAGCCAGCATGACACCATCCTCGCACGCCGTCGTCAAAGTCCCTGCAGTGACCCTGCTGTTCTGGATCATCAAGATCGCCGCCACCACCCTCGGTGAAACCGCCGGCGACGCTGTCTCCATGTCCATGCAGCTGGGTTACCTGGTGGGCACGGCCATCTTTGCCGCCGTGTTCCTGCTGGCCGTGGTGGCGCAGGTCCGCGCCCGCGCCTTCCATCCCTGGCTCTACTGGGCCACGATCGTGGCCACCACCACCGTGGGGACCACCCTGGCCGATTTCGCCGACCGCTCGCTGGGCATCGGCTATGCGGGCGGCGCCAGCCTGCTGCTGGGCCTGCTGCTGGTGTCGCTGTTGGTCTGGCATCGCACCCTGGGGTCGGTGTCGGTGAGCAGCATCAGCACGCCCAGGGCCGAGATCTTCTACTGGGTCACCATCATGTTTTCCCAGACCCTGGGCACCGCGCTGGGCGACTGGGCGGCCGACAGCGCCGGGCTGGGCTATACCGGTGCCGCCATGATCTTCGGGGCGCTGCTGCTCTTGATCGTAGTGGTCCATTATTCCAGCCAGGTCTCGACCACGCTGCTGTTCTGGGCCGCCTTCATCCTGACGCGTCCGCTGGGCGCGGTGGTCGGCGATTTCCTGGACAAGCCCCACGCACAGGGCGGCCTGGAACTGAGCCGCTATGGCGCCTCGGCCGCCCTGCTGAGCTTCATGCTGGTGTGCCTGCTGGCGTTCCGCCAGGACGCAGCCCGGGCTACGCACTAAAGTCGGAAAACAACAAACAGTCAGCAACATCCTGGCAACATCTGCATAACATTTGTAAATAGGAATTGTTCGCAATATAATCAAGGCCATCGCATCCCGGACGTTGTACCGGGGTGGATCGCCTTGGTCCAGCCGCAGTCGCCACGACACAGTCGATTCAATTCATCGTCTCGCTTGTTTCCGGCTCTGAACGTATCGTGGCTTACTCCAGCAATGCGCCCCTGGGCGACTCCATCGAACAGGTCTACGGCAACCATCACGGTTGGCTGTACGGCTGGCTGTGGCGCCAGCTCGGCTCGCGCGAAGATGCCGCCGAACTGGCCCAGGACACCTTCCTGCGCCTGCTGGCGGCGCGCCAGGCGACGGTGCTGGCCGAGCCGCGCGCCTACCTGCGCACGGTGGCGCATGCGCTGGTGGTCAACCACTGGCGCCGACGCGCCCTGGAACGCGCCTACCTGGACGCACTGGCGCTGCGCCCCGAACGCGAAGAACCCTCCCCCGAACAACGCGCCCTGGTCCTGGAAACGCTGGTACGCATCGACACCATGCTCGACGGCCTGGCGACCAAGGTGCGCCGCGCCTTCCTGATGGCCCAGCTGGACGGCATGACCTACCTGCAGATCGGAGCCGAGCTCGGCGTCTCGGACCGCATGGTCAGGAA
>JAFAMT010000307.1 GCA_019233085.1 Herbaspirillum sp. | reverse complement strand
ACAGCCGCTGCCAAATTCCCGCAAAATTTACATCCAGGGCAGCCGCCCCGACATCCGCGTGCCGATGCGCGAAATCAGTCAGGCCGATACACCGGCGATGTTCGGTTCGGAAAAAAATCCGCCGGTATATGTGTACGACACTTCCGGCCCTTACACCGACCCGGCAGTCAAGATCGACATCCGTTCCGGCCTCGCATCGGTACGCGGTGCGTGGATAGCCGAACGCGGCGATACCGAAGAATTATCCGGGCCGACTTCTGAATACGGGCAAGAGCGCCTGAACGATCCTAAACTGGCCGAACTGCGCTTTAACCTGAAACGCCTGCCGCGCCGCGCCAAAGCCGGTCACAACGTCACGCAAATGCACTATGCGCGTCAGGGCATCATCACGCCCGAGATGGAATACATTGCGATCCGTGAAAACCTGCAGCGTAAGCAATATCTGGCGAACCTGAAAGTATCCGGAACGATGGGGGAAAAACTGGCCGAGATGATGGGGCGCCAGCATCCGGGGCAGTCGTTCGGCGCTTCGATTCCGCCTGAAATCACAGCGGAATTCGTGCGCGAAGAAGTGGCGCGCGGCCGTGCCATCATTCCCGCCAACATTAACCATCCGGAAGTCGAGCCGATGATCATCGGCCGCAATTTTCTGGTCAAGATCAATGCGAATATCGGCAACTCTGCCGTCACTTCCTCGATCGGTGAAGAAGTTGAAAAAATGACCTGGGCAATACGCTGGGGCGGCGACAACGTGATGGATTTATCGACCGGTAAACACATCCACGAAACCCGCGAGTGGATCATCCGCAATTCGCCGGTCCCCATCGGCACCGTGCCGATCTACCAGGCGCTGGAAAAGGTCAACGGCAAGGCTGAGGACCTGACCTGGGAAATCTTCCGCGATACCCTGATCGAACAGGCCGAGCAGGGCGTGGACTACTTCACCATCCACGCCGGCGTGCGCCTGCAATACGTGCCGCTGACGGCCAAGCGCATGACCGGCATCGTCTCGCGCGGCGGTTCCATCATGGCCAAGTGGTGTCTGGCGCATCACCGCGAATCCTTCCTCTACGAACACTTCGAGGACATCTGCGAGATCATGAAGGCCTACGACGTCAGCTTCAGCCTGGGCGACGGTTTGCGTCCCGGCTCCATCTACGACGCCAATGACGAAGCCCAGCTGGGCGAGCTGCGCACCCTGGGCGAACTGACCCAGATCGCCTGGAAGCACGATGTGCAGGTCATGATCGAAGGCCCCGGCCACGTCCCCATGCACCTCATCAAGGAGAACATGGACCTGCAGCTGGAGCAGTGCCACGAGGCGCCGTTCTATACCCTCGGCCCGCTGACCACCGACATCGCTCCCGGCTACGACCACATCACCTCCGGCATCGGCGCCGCCCAGATCGGCTGGTACGGTACGGCCATGCTGTGCTACGTCACCCCCAAGGAGCATCTGGGCCTGCCCAACAAGACGGATGTGAAGGACGGAATCATCACCTACAAGATCGCCGCCCACGCTGCCGACCTGGCCAAGGGCCATCCCGGCGCGCAGATCCGTGACAACGCACTGTCCAAGGCGCGCTTCGAGTTCCGCTGGGAAGACCAGTTCAACATCGGCCTGGACCCCGACAAGGCGCGCGAATTCCACGACGAGACCTTGCCCAAGGATTCGGCCAAGGTGGCGCATTTCTGCTCCATGTGTGGTCCGCACTTCTGCTCCATGAAGATCACCCAGGAAGTGCGCGACTATGCCGCCAAGGAAGGCATCTCCGAGATCGATGCCCTGAAGCAGGGCATGGAAGTGAAGTCGGTCGAGTTCGTCAAGATGGGCGCCGAGATCTATTCCAGGCAGTAAGCGCGGCCATGCAGATCGAACTGAACGGCAAGCCTCATCCGCTGCCCGACGGCGCCACGCTGGAACAGCTCATTGCCGGCCTCTCCCTGGCCGGCAAGGCGGTGGCCGTGGCGGTCAACCGCCAGGTGGTGCCGGGCGTGCAGTGGCCTACGCACGCGCTGGCCGAGGCGGACAAGGTAGACGTGGTGCGCGCCATCGGCGGTGGCTGAGCTGGTCCGCCATCGGCGCGTACCCTACACACAAGGAATCGACATGAACATGAATGACGCCCCCCTTCAGAAAGAAGACCCGGGCCTGACCATCGCCGGCAAGACCTATCGGTCGCGCCTGCTGGTCGGTAGCGGCAAGTACAAGGATCTCGACGAGACCCG
>JAFAMT010000172.1 GCA_019233085.1 Herbaspirillum sp. | reverse complement strand
ACCCGCATCGATGGTCCCGCTGGGGCCGACCACCACGCCATTGGGGTTGAACAACACCACGGTGCCATTGGCACTCAACCTGCCATAGATCTGCGAGATATCGCCGCCGCTCACCTTGGCCAGCAAGGCCGCAGCCGTGCTGGGCTGGCTGATGTTGACCGCCGCGCCCGAGCCGATGCTGAAGGAGGCGAAGCCGGCAATGGCCTGGGGCGAGAGCTGGTTGATATTGAGCGTGCTGCCGTTCTGGGTGAAGGTGACATTGCCATTGATCACGCTCCAGCCGGTAGGCAAGGTGCCGGCCGCCGGCGCCGCCGCCAGCACGGGTGCCTGCCAGGCGCCACAGACGGCAGCCGCGGCAATGGAGATGCGCAGCACCGGCGCCAGCAGGCGTCGCCACGAACGGCGCAGCAAACCCGCCAGCAAGGGCGGCAAGGGCTTGCGCGCGCGCCAGGACAGGGTCAGCCTGAGCTTGCCCACGCGCACGGTGATGGACGGCGGCAGCAGTTCCACTGCCGGCTGTGGCTGTGGCGGTGACTGGAGGGCAGTGGATGTCGGTGTCATGTCAGAACCCCAGGGTTGCACTCAGGTGGGCGTTGAGATCGCCTCTCTGTTCGGTCGCGGAATTGCCGTTGAGCAGGACCCGCGCCACGTCCAGGCGCAGGTTGAAATCACGTCCCAGCGCATAGCGCAGGCCCGCGCCGATGCTGGCCAGCGTCAGCGTGGAAGGTACCGACGAGCTGGCCGTGACATTGTTGTTGGCGCCCCGACCGGCATCGACGAAGGCCAGCAGGCGCATCGAGCCCTTCAGCTCGCGCTTGGCCAGCAGGTCCGGTGTATAGAGTTCGCTGTTGATCACCACGCCGCTGTCAGCCGCCACGGCGCGCTCGGTAAAGCCACGCACGACGTTGGCACCTGCCAGGCCGAACTGCTCCACCGGTGGCAGCGCATGGGGCGATACCTGCATGGTGCTGGCCAGGCGCATCTGCCAGTCATCGGCCAGGCCCTTGAACCAGGACGCGCCGCCGCGGATGATGATGAAGTTGTCCATAGCCTGGCGACCACTGGTAAAGAGCGAATAGCGATCGGTCACCTGCAGGGTATCGTTGAAGCGCGCCTGGCCTATGGCCATGTTGCGGGCGATGCCGATGTTGTAGTCGATGATCTGGCCCACGCCCTGGCGCTGCGCACTGTAGGCCACCGACAGCGGCAAGGTGGAATACGGCTGGCAGGTATTGATCGATGCCCCGCTCAATGCACCGCCATTGATGGCACAGGATGAATCGACCTTCTTGTAGTCGGCCCCGAAGACCAGCTTGCTGCCCCACTCGCCGTTGCGGGCGAAGTAGTGGTTCCAGCGCAGCGCATAGACCTCGCCGCGTCCGGTGATATCAAGGTTGGAATTGAGCGCCAGGGTCTGGCCCGAACTGACGTTGGACTTGCCGTAGATGAAGTCGATGCTGTCGCCCATCGCATAGAGCGGCACCCGATAGCCCAGCGAGTACAGGTCGACCTTGGCACCGGAGGGGCTGTCGGGCGATGTGGTATAGGCCACGGTCGCCACATGGTCGCGGTCGAACAGGTTGGAATGCTGCAGGGCCACGCCGGTACGCCAGTGGCCGGTGTCACCGCTGCCGGTGTTATCGACATTGACCATCAGCCGTATGGGCGCGTCATCCTTGACCGATACGGTGGCATCGATCTGGTCGGTCGCCTCGACGGCGGCGAGCGTGACATTGATCTGCTTGGCCGGATTGTCGTTGGCCAGTTGCACCGACTCGGAGATGCGGCGCAGGTTGGGCGACTGGCCTTCCTTCAGGCTGGGGATGCTGGCGCGGATATTCTTTTCGCTGAAGTGGCGGTTGTCGCTGACGACCACCTTGCCGATCACGGTCTCGATCACCTCCAGGCGCACCTCGCCGGAAGTCAGTTCCTGTTCCGGCACGCGCACCTGCACGGCACTGTAGCCGGCACTGCGATAGACATTCTCCAGTGCCTCCAGCGCACGCTGGATGTCACCGTAGACACGCCCCTTGCCGCTGAAGGGCGCCACCGCCTCCTGCACCTGTGCGGCCGACAACAGGGTATTGCCCTGGATGACGAACCCCTGGATATCGAAATGCTCTTCGGCCGTGGCGGTGGCCACCGGTGCGGGCTGCGCCGCCGCACCCATGGTCGTGGCGAGCAAAGCCATGCCCATCACGTAATGCTGCAAACGTCGTTTCATCTGCTATGCGGAGCCGCCCCGGTGCGGCTCTCCCCCTGATGGTTCAATCTCCCGAAGCACCGCCATGAAACGGTGCGCCTCCCCTTGCGATATCCCTGTGTGGCCTGCAGCGAAAATGGACAGAGCGCCAGGCAATCCTTGCGGCCACCTTGCCGCGATGTCGATGCGCCTCTTCTTGGCGGGAGGCATGCAAGGCCACCGCAAAAGTCTTGTCAGTCCACTGTCAGGCCCCTGTCAGCTGCGGTCAGGCAATGTCAGCTTGACGGGGATTAACGCATGTAAAGTATAGAGACACGGCTCGCATGCGTCGATAAGAATTGCTGCAAAACCGCGCGCGGCAGGCGTTTGCGCGGTATTCCCCACACTCGTGTTTCCATTTTTGAATTATTTTGCGCGCCGATGTATGTAATTGCGGCGCAGTTCCTTCGGACTGCACACTTGTCAGGGACATGGCAGCCCTCTTCCCTGGAGCAAGACGGTCAGCCTTGGTATCACTTGGTCTCGAAGGTAGTCACCCCATCCCAATCCGCCGGCGGTGGCTCGCTGCGGTAGCGCGCGATGCGCTCCAGATAGAGCACATACAGCCCACGCTGCTGCTGCGCCTGCAGGTCCTGCAGGGCCGCTTGCGCCTCGTCCCATTGCTGCGCGCGTACCTGCGCCAGGGCCGCATGCCATCGCTCGACCTCGCTGCGCAGGGCGGCATCGAGTTCGCTCTCCAGGGCCAGCGGTTCATAGATGGGGACCGGCTCGTTCTTGCCCTTGACCCGCACCCGGTCCAGCTCGCGGTAGGCAAATTGCGGCGCGGCCTGGCGCGTGGCCTGGCCCACCAGCACGCCCACGCCATAGACCTTGGTGATCGACTCCAGGCGCGATGACAGGTTGACCGCATCTCCCATGACCGTATAGGCGCGGCGGATCCTGGAGCCCATGTCGCCTACGCGCATCTGGCCGGTGTTCAGGCCCACGCCTATCTTCAGCGGCGGCCAGTTGCGACGGGCAAATTCCTCATTGAGCGACAGCGTGGTCTGCTGCATCTTCAGCGCGGTGGCAACGGCCCGTGCGGCGTGGTCGGGCAACTCCAGCGGCGCTCCCCAGAAGGCCATGACGGCGTCGCCGATGTACTTGTCCAGGGTACCGCGATTGCCGCGGATGTCTTCGGACATCGCCGTCAGGTAGACGTTGATGTATTCGCGCAGCTCGTTGGGCTGCAGGCTCTCGGAGATGGTGGTGAAGCCGCGCACGTCCGAGAACATCACGGTCAGCTCGCGGATCTCGCCGTCCATGTTGTAGCTGGCCGGATTGGCGGCCATCTCGGCTACCAGCTCAGGGGCCACGTATTCGCCGAACAGGTTGACGATGGCCTTGCGGTTGCGATACTCGAACAGATAACCCCAGCCCAGGTTGCAGATGAACAGCGCGCCCACCAGCAACAAGGCGGTGGCCAGCGGCAGCACCAGGCCGGCGCTGTGGTAGAGCCAGAAGTTGAGTCCGCCCAGCCCGGTCGCCGTGACCAGCGTCAGCACGATGGACCACAACGGCCCCAGCAGCGGCAGCAGCAAGCCCAGCACCAGGCCCACCGCGAGCACCTGCAGCAGATCGAAGCCCTGGGCGAAATCGGGCCTGGCCTTGAAGTCTTCGTCGAGGATGGAGGCCACCAGGTTGGCGTGGATCTCCACGCCCGGGTAGACCGGGCTGACCGGCGTGGCCCGCAAGTCGTTCAGGCCGGGCACGGTGGTGCCGACCAGCATGATGCGGCCATCGAGCTGGTCGTGCGGATAGCTGCCGTGCATCACGTCGATGGCCGAGACGTAGCGGAAGGCGCCACCACCGGGCCCGCCATGTCCACGGTAGGTGACCAGCGTGGTCAGCTTGCGTTCGACCGGGATGAACAGCGGCTGCGGCCTGAGCTCGACGGCAATGCCGGCCAGCGCACCGTAGTCACGTACCTGGTCGCCGGAGAATACGGTCTCGTCCTGCAAAAAGACGGGCTTGACGCGTTTGCCGTTCAAGGCCACCCGCGCCGTGGCCAGCGCCAGCGATTCATAGAAATGCTCGCCCAGCTGGGAGATCAGCGGGACGGCACGGATCACGCCATCGTCGTCGGTGACGGGATTGAAGAAGCCACCGGCGCGCGCGGCCGCCTGCAGTTGCGGCAGGTTGGCGCCATAGGCGCGCCAGCCTATCGTCTCCAGCCGGCGTCCGCCCAGGTCGCCAACACTGAAGACGGGGGCCGGCAATTGTCCCTTGGCGATGGCGCCGGGATCGTTGGAGAGGTTGTAGCCCAGCACCACCGGCTGGCCTTGCAAGGCCGCGGCCAGGCGCGCGTCGTAGTCCATCTCGGGCTTGAGCAGCTGCAACTGGCGCGCCAGTTGCGGCACATCCTTCAGGGCGCCATGGGCCAGGTCTTGCAGGCGGCCATAGCCGGAGCTGGTGTCGGGCTCGGCGAAGACCACGTCGAAACCGACCGACTGCGCCTGGTAGGTCTGGGTCATCTGCCGCACCAGTTGCGCCACCACGTCGCGGCTCCAGGGCCAGCGGCCCAGCGCGGCGATGCTTTTCTCGTCGATGTCGACGATGACGATACGCGGATCGAGGTCGGGCTTGGCCACGCGCATGCGCAGGTCGTAGAAGAACAGGTCCAGCCGCTCCACCAGCTGACGGGGTAACATGCCCGTGACCTCGGCCCCCGCCACACCGGTCAGCACCAGCGCCAGCAGCCAGCGGGCCCAGTGCCTGGCAAAGGCGGTACGCAGACGACGCAGCATGGACTTCCCCCCTGGAATCTTATATTGGCTGCGATCATGCCAGTAGTTGCCGGCCGCCACAATGCGCCGGCGGCTCGGACTGTCACTGTCGGCGTTGCCAGCGAGCATCATCCGGTCGCCCTATGCGCTGCGGGATGAAACGAAGGCAAAAATGCGTTCTAATGATCCCCCGTGCCATCCACGCCAAGGAGTCCATCCCATGAAGCCGATCCCGCTGATCACGCTGCGCAATGGCGACCGTGTGCCCGTCCTGGGCCAGGGTACCTGGAACATGGGTGAGTCCGCAGCGCAGGCCGCCGCCGAGGTACGCGCGCTGCAGGCCGGCATGGCGTTGGGCATGACCCTGATCGATACGGCCGAGATGTATGGCGAGGGCGGGGCCGAGCGCATCGTCGGACGCGCCATCGCCGGGCGCCGCGATGAGGTCTACCTGGTCAGCAAGGTCTTGCCGCACAATGCCAGCAAGCGTGGCACCATCGCCGCCTGCGAGGCCAGCCTCAAGCGCCTGGGAACCGAGCGCATCGACCTCTACCTGCTGCACTGGCGCGGCACCCATCCGCTCTCGGCCACCGTCGAGGGCATGCAGGCGCTGCAGGCCCAGGGCAAGATCGGTGGCTGGGGCGTGAGCAACCTCGATAGCGACGACATCGACGAATTGCTGGAAGAGCCGCACGGCGACAAGTACCTGTGCAACCAGGTGCTCTACAACCTGTCGCGGCGGGGTATCGAATTCGACCTGCTGCCGCAATCGCTGGAGCGGGGCGTGGCCGTGATGGCCTACTCGCCCATCGAGCAGGGCCGCATCCTGCGCAACGCCGCTCTGGCGGCGGTGGCGCAACGACACGGAGCGACGCCGGCACAGGTGGCGCTGGCCTGGGTGCTGCGCCGGCCGGGCGTGATGGCCATACCCAAGGCCGCCGACGAGGCGCATGTGCGGCTCAATCGCGCTTGCCTGGACATGGCACTCACCGACGACGATCTCAAGGAACTGGATGCGGCCTTCCCGCCACCGCGACGCAAGCAGCCGCTGGCGATGCTGTAGTTGCCTGCGGCCTCAGCCGAACTTGCGCGCGGCGTCGATGGCCAGGCCGCTGCCGATACTGCCGAACAGGTCGCCTTCCACGTGGCGGGCGTTGGGCGCCAGCGCCGCGATGCGTTCGCGCAGCAGGCGCACGCCGCTGGAGCCGCCGGTAAAGAAGACGCTGTCGATATCGTCGGCCTTCAGGCCAGCCTGCTGCAACAGCGACAACACGGTCTGTTCCACCGACTGCACCAGGTGATCGACGGCGGCGTCGAAGTCGCTGCGCTGCAATTGCAATTGCTCGGGCTTGCGCAGGCGTTCCAGGTCCAGCAGGGTGCTCTCGGCGGTGGACAGGGCGATCTTGCCGCT
>JAFAMT010000131.1 GCA_019233085.1 Herbaspirillum sp. | reverse complement strand
GAAGGATCCGTCGCTGGGCTGGCGCTTCACCGATGCCTGGCTGTCCATGGCCGGTGCCGCCGACAAGGGCTTGCCCAATGGCTTGCCGGTCGATGAGTGGGGTATTCGCGTAGCCGACGACAAGTGCACCCCGGTGGGCGCATCGGTGGCCCGCGGTGGCGCCACCAACTCGCCGGCAGCAGTCTATGCCCTGACCAAGTACCTGGACTGGATGAAGAAGTTCGCCCCGCCCGAGGCACTGGGCATGACCTTCTCCGAAGCCGGTCCGGTGCCGGCGCAAGGCCATATCGCGCAGCAGGTGTTCTGGTACAGCGCCTTCACGGCCGGCATGACCAAGACCGGCCTGCCGGTGGTCAACACCGATGGCTCGCCCAAGTGGCGCATGGCACCTGGCCCGCACGGCCCGTACTGGAAGGAAGGCATGCAGAACGGCTACCAGGACGTCGGTTCGTGGACCTACCTGAAGAGCACCCCGCCGGACCAGATGGCAGCGGCCTGGCTGTATGGCCAGTTCACCACCTCCAAGACGGTGTCGCTGAAGAAGTCCATCGTCGGCCTGACCTTCATCCGCGATTCCGACATCCACTCGGACTACTTCACCAAGAACGCCGCCAAGTACGGTGGCCTGATCGAGTTCTATCGCAGCCCGGCACGGGTGGCATGGACCCCGACCGGCAACAACGTGCCTGACTATCCGAAGATGGCGCAGCTGTGGTGGAAGAACATCTCCTCGGCCATCTCCGGCGAGAAGACCCCGCAAGGCGCGATGGACAACCTGGCCGACGAGATGGACGGCATCATGGCCCGCCTGCAGCGCGCCGGCATGAAGAACTGCGCGCCCAAGCTGAACGCCAAGAAGGATCCGGCCAGCTGGCTGTCCGACAAGGGCGCACCGTGGGCCAAGCTGGCCAACGAAAAGCCCAAGGGTGAAACCATCGCCTACGACAAGCTGTTGCAGGCCTGGAAGGATGGCCGCGTGCGTTAAGATGGCGTGAGCTTGCAGTGCATGTCATCCCGGCTGCGGCCGGGATGACATTGTCGTTTTTGTGACGCTGCATCCTGGCCGGTTTCAGGCCAGTTTCAATTCAGTATCAGATCCGTTTTAAGTCCGTTTCAAGTCCGTTTCAAGTCAGTCAGCAAGGAAACACCATGGCCTATCTGCTCGCCCTCGACCAGGGCACCTCCAGCTCGCGCAGCATCATCTTCGATGAGCACGGCGCCATTGTCGCCACCGCCCAGCAGGAATTCCCGCAGATCTTCCCGCAGCCGGGCTGGGTCGAACACGATCCCCTGGACCTGTGGCACAGCCAGTTGCAGACCGCCCAGAAGGTACTGGCGCAAAGCGGCATCAAGGCCGACCAGTTGACCGCACTGGGTATCACCAACCAGCGCGAGACCACCGTGGTGTGGGAGCGCGCCACCGGCAAGCCGGTCTACAACGCCGTGGTATGGCAGGACCGCCGCGCCGAAGTGGTCTGCGCGGCCTTGCGCGAGCGCGGCCTGGGCGAGGCCATCCGCGAGAAGACCGGACTGGTGCTGGACCCGTATTTCTCCGGCACCAAGCTGCGCTGGATCCTCGACAACGTCCCCGGACTGCGCACGCGCGCCGAGCGTGGCGAGCTGCTCTTCGGCACCGTCGACAGCTGGCTGGTCTGGAATTTGACCGGTGGCCGCCTGCATGTGACCGATGTGTCCAATGCCTCGCGCACCATGCTGTTCAACATCCACACCGGCACCTGGGATGCGCAATTGCTGGAGTGGCTGGCGATCCCGGCATCCATGCTGCCGCAGGTGCATGCCTCCTCCCATCTCTATGGCGAGATCGACGCCGCCCACCTGGGCGCGGCAGTGAAGATCGGCGGCATCGCCGGGGACCAGCAGTCGGCCCTGTTCGGCCAGGCCTGCGTGCGTCCCGGCATGGCCAAGAATACCTATGGCACCGGCTGCTTCATGCTGCTGCATACGGGCGACCAATGCGCCCAGTCGCACAACGGCCTGATCAGCACGGCGGCCTGCCAGGTCGACGAAAAGAAACAATATGCGCTCGAAGGCAGCGTCTTCATCGGCGGCGCCGTGGTGCAATGGCTGCGGGATGGCTTGAAGGCCATCAAGACCTCCACCGACGTGGAAGGCCTGGCGGCCTCGGTGGAGGATTCAGGCGGGGTGGTGTTCGTGCCGTCCTTCACGGGACTGGGTGCGCCCTACTGGAACCCCTCGGCCAAGGGCGCCATCGTCGGCTTGAGCCGTGGCAGCACGGTAGCGCACATCGCACGCGCGGCGCTGGAGTCGATCGCTTTCCAGAGTACGGCCCTGCTCAATGCGATGGTGCGCGATGCGGTCTCGCCGATCACCGAATTGCGGGTGGACGGCGGTGCGGCGGCCAACAACCTGCTGCTGCAGTTCCAGGCCGACCTGCTGGGCATCCCGGTGATCCGCCCGCAGGTGACCGAGACCACCGCGCTGGGCGCAGCCTATCTGGCGGGCCTTGCCACCGGTGTGTATCGCGATCTGTCAGAGTTGTCGGCACAGTGGCGCATGGAGCATACCTTCCTGCCCACCATCGGCCGTGACCAGGCCCAGGCGCGCATCCACGCATGGGAAGCCGCCATCGCCCAGGTCAGCGCCGGGCACTAGGCGCTGGTCACGGGCGGTGCGCCGGTGCTGAGCAACTGCATGGAGTCGAGGTGGCTCAGGCGGGCCCATTCCTCGCCGCCGCGGGCGACGATGGTGTCGGCCTCAGGCGTGGCCAGCAGGTCGAGGATCTCGGTATCGCTGACCTGCATGTCGTCGTTGTAGCGGAATACCTTCAACACCGGCCGGGTCAGGTCCTGGGCGTTCTGGCGGATCACGAAGCCGGAGCGGCCCGACTCCAGCTTGACGATGGACCCGACCGGATAGATGCCCAGCGTCTTGACGAAGGCCAGGAACATGGCGCGGTCGAAATGGCCGGTCCAGGTCGCCATGGTGGAGATGGCCTCGGCCGGATCCCAGGCGCGCTTGTAGGGGCGGTCCGAGGTGAGGGCGTCGTAGACGTCGCAGATCGCCGCCATGCGTGCGTACAGGGAGATGGACCCGCTGCGCAGCGCCTGCGGATAGCCGTTGCCGTCGATCTTCTCGTGGTGGTGCAGGCAGACGTCGCGTGCGTAGTCGGGGACGTTGGGATCCTGGCTCAGGTATTTGTAGCCCAGTTCGGGGTGTTTCTTGATGAGGGTGAACTCATCCTCGGTCAGCTTGCCGGGCTTGTTGAGCAGCTCGTGCGGGATGAAAGCCTTGCCCACGTCATGCAGGAAACCGCCCAGGCCAGCCTCGCGGCAGGATTTCTCGTCCATGCCCAGGGTGCGGCCCAGCGCCACCATCAGGGCGCAGACCGCCACCGAGTGCAGGTAGGTGTATTCGTCGGCCAGTTTCAGACGCAGCACGCTGAGCATGCCGTTAGGGCTTTGGAAGACCGAACCGGCGATGTCCTCCACCACCGAGACGCAGCGGTCCATGTCCAGCACCCGGCCCATGCGGGCTTCGCTGAACATGGCCTTGGTGGCCTTCTTGGCCGTCTCGCGCAGGGCTACGGCATCGAGCAGGGTGGCGTCGATGGCCGGTGCCGGCGGTGGTTCGCTGGCCGGTGCTGGCGCAGCGGGCGCGTCGGCGAGGGCGGTGACTTCCTCGTCTTCGTCCTCATCCTCTTCCAATCCCACGTCCAGGCCCTTGGAAATGTCGATCCAGCAATAGGCGATGCCACTGGCATGGGCCTGCTTCAGATCGGCGTCATTCTTGAGGAGGAACTTGTTCTTCCAGAACGGATGGTCCAGCCACGCGGCCTCGAAGCCGCAGAAATACATGCCGAGGACCAGATCCTCCACTTTGATTTTCTTTAACATTTCCTTGTATCTCTACGGCATACCGGGGCAACGGGGGACTGCGGCATCACGGCCAAGTCAGCCTTGATCGGGATTGCCAGTCGTTAATCATCTCATATGAATGAGTAGATGTGAACGGTTGAGGTGAGACCTGATGCGGCGAGACCGGATCAAGCGGGATCTGATTGTGGCTGCCGCCCAAACTTGCTAAGATGCGGCGCGGAGATGGCATTCCTCCCCGAACCGCCGCCGCCACCGCGCCGCGGCTGATGATGCCTACGGAACCTGGATCACCGGGACTGTAGGCACGCGCATAGGGCAGAAACGCCAGTGCAGCCTCCGCTCCTGTCGGCCAGGCTGGTAAAACCCACCCACGCTGCCACATGAACCTGTCCTCCCTGCCTCCACCCCTGCGCCCGCTGCCCTACGCCCTCAAATGGTGTCTCATCGCCGCCCTGGTTGCCTTGCTCTCCGGCTCGGCCTCGGCGCTATTCCTGTTTTCGCTGGAACTGGCCACCCGCACCCGGGAGGCCCATCCCTGGCTGTTGTGGCTGCTACCGCTGGCCGGTTTTGCGGTGGGCTGGATCTACCTGCATACCGGTCGTTCGGTCGAAGCCGGCAACAACCTGCTGATCGACGAGATCCATGATCCGGCCAAGGTAGTGCCCTTGCGCATGGCCCCGCTGGTCCTCATGGGGACGGTGGTATCGCACCTCTTCGGCGCCTCGGTAGGGCGCGAGGGGACGGCCGTGCAGATGGGCGGGGCGCTGGCCGACCAGTTGACCCATGTGTTCCGGCTGCGCCCGGAAGATCGCCGCATCCTGCTCATGGCCGGCATCAGCGCGGGGTTTTCCTCGGTATTCGGCACGCCCATGGCCGGCGCCCTCTTCGGGCTGGAAGTGCTGGCCATCGGGCGCATGCGCTATGACGCCATCTTCCCCTGTTTCGTGGCGGCGATTGTCGCCGACCAGGTCGGCCTGCTGTGGGGCGTGCACCACACCCACTACGTGATGGCGGCCAGCGCCCCGGTGACGCCCTGGACGCTGGCGGCGGTGATGCTGGCCGGCCTGGTGTTCGGGCTGGCCGGCATGCTCTTTGCGCGGACCACGCACGCCTTGTCGGCTTTCATGAAGAAGCAGGTGGGCTATGCACCGCTGCGTCCGCTGATCGGCGGCATCGTGGTGGCGCTGGCGGTGTGGGCCTGCGGCAGCCACCGATACATCGGCCTGGGCATCGATGTCATCGTCGAGGCCTTCCAGCATCCTCTTGCGCCCTGGGATTTCCTGGCCAAGGGCGTCTTCACGGTCATCTCGCTGGGGACGGGCTTCAAGGGCGGGGAGGTGACACCCCTGTTCTATATCGGCGCGACCCTGGGCAATGCGCTGGCACCGGTGCTGCAATTGCCTTTCCCGCTGCTGGCGGCGCTGGGCTTCGTGGCCGTCTTCGCGGGGGCGGCCAATACGCCGCTGGCCTCGACCGTCATGGCCATCGAGCTCTTCGGTGCCGGCATCGGGCCTTTTGCGGCGCTGGCTTGCGTGGTCAGCTACCTGTTCTCGGGCCACACCGGCATCTACAAGGCGCAGCGGCTGGGACAGGCCAAGCAGCACGGGCCGCGCCTGCCGCCATCGTAGTGGCCAAAAAAAAGCCCGTCCTTGGGGGACGGGCTGGAAAGATCCGCTGGATGTCGTCGCAGCGGACAAGGGGAAAGAGGAGTCCCGATGTCGCCACTGTAGGCCGCGAAAATTAAGCCAGACTTAAATCATTTCTAAATTTATTTCCGTATTAATTTCCGCATTTATTTCCGTATTTATTTCTTTTTGGAAACGTAGCATCTGTGCATCATCCCCCCCTAAATTTGCAAGAGGACGAGAAATCCGGCCGGCCTCGCTGTTAATCTTGAGCCCAATCGGATTGCTGCATAACAACGGGGGGAGGGATCCGAGCATGGCGACGAGTCAAGGCTGCGTGGGGGCACGCGCCGGCACCTGCCGGGTTGAAAGCCTGCTGCTCGACCATTCCCGCGGCCCAGGTAACAACGAGGTCATAACAGTCCATTACATTGCGACCCGCTCCGGCCAGTCCGGGGATGGGTTGCGCCTGCTTCATCCAGTCGCTCCACCCGACTCAATTCATCTACATCCACATCCACTGCCGGCACAGCGCCGGTTCAATACACCATGAAATTCTCTTCCTTGCGCACCCGGCTCATCGTTCTGTGCGGCGGTATCGTCGTGCTGGCGATGCTGGCCATCGTCCTGACCAACTTCCTGACGGCGCGCTCGCGCACGATGTCTGCGCTGGACAGCCAGATGGCACAACTGGCGCAAAGCCAGGCCGCCACCATCGCCGAATGGGCCGACTCCAAGAAGCTGGTGGTGAGCTCCCTCAAGCAGGCCGCCGACATGGCCGATCCCTTGCCCTTCGTGAAGGCGGCCGAAACCGCCGGCGGCTTTGACATGGCCTATGTGGGCTATGCCGACAAGCACGCTGTGTTTTCGCAGCAGCGCAACCGCGCCGCCGATTACGATCCGACCCAACGTCCCTGGTACAAGCAGGCGGTCCAGAGCAAAGGCCCGATCCTGACCGCGCCCTATACCAGCGCCAGTACCGGCAAGCTGCTGGTGACCTTTGCCGAGGCGGTCGGCAAGGATGGCCAGGTGGCTGCCGTGGCGGCGGCCGACGTGCTGCTCGATACCGTGGTGGCCGACGTGGTGGCCATCAAGCCTACGCCCAACAGCTACGCCTTCCTGGCCGACCTGTCGGGCAAGATCATCGCCCACCCCAACGACAAGCTGCGCCTGAAGCCCTTGTCCGAGCTGGACAGCACCATCAGCGCGCAATCCCTGGGCCAGGCCCTGAGCGCCAGCACCCACCAGGACGTGGCCCTGGATGGCCGCAAGCAGATGCTCTTCGCCGCCCGTGTGGCCGGTACCGACTGGTTGCTGGTGGTGGCCGTGGACCGCGCCGATGCGCTGGCCTCGCTATCGGCCATGCTGGCCAGTTCCGGCGTCATGGCGGTGCTGGTGACGCTGCTGGCCGCGCTGGTGCTGGGCGCGCTGATCTCGGCCATCCTGCGCCGTCTGTCGGTGGTGCAGCGCGCGCTGGAAGAAATCGCCGATGGCGACGGCGACCTCACCCGCCGCCTCGATACCCACGGCAGCAGCGATGAACTGGCGCGCATCGGCGCGGCCTTCAACCGCTTCGTCGACAAGGTCGAGCACGTGATGCTCGACATCCGCGACGCCAGCCACACCATCCATGCCGCTTCGCGTGACATCGCCAGCGGCAACATGGACCTGTCGCAGCGCACCGAATCCCAGGCCAGCTCGCTGGAAGAGACCGCCGCGGCCATGGAGGAACTGACCTCCAGCGTGCGCCACAACGCCGACAACGCCATGCAGGCCAACCAGCTCTCGCAGTCGGCCTCGGAGATCGCCGGCCGGGGCGGCGCGATGGTCGATCAGGTGGTGCAGACCATGACGGCCATCAATGCCTCCTCGCAGAAGATCGTGGACATCATCAGCGTCATCGACGGCATCGCCTTCCAGACTAACATCCTGGCCCTGAACGCGGCCGTGGAAGCCGCCCGTGCCGGTGAGCAGGGGCGTGGCTTCGCCGTGGTGGCCTCCGAGGTGCGTTCGCTGGCGCAGCGCTCGGCCACGGCGGCCAAGGAAATCAAGGTGCTCATCACCGACTCGGTGGAGCAGGTCAAGGCCGGCGAGCAGACCGTCAGCGATGCCGGTACCACCATCCGCAGCGTGGTCGAGAGCGTGCGCCGGGTCAGCGATGTGGTGGCCGAGATCAGCGCGGCCAGCCGCGAGCAGAGCCAGGGCATCAACCAGACCAACGACGCCGTGGCCCACATGGACCAGGCGACCCAGCAGAATGCGGCACTGGTCGAAGAGGCCGCCGCTGGCGCCCAATCCTTGCAGGAACAGGCGGCCAGGCTGGCCGACATCGTGGCGCTGTTCCGGCTCAGCGATGCGCGCCGGCAATGATATAAATCATTTCACTGATTGATCTCCCCGAGGCAGCACGCTGCTCTGGGGGATCAATGCTCCTTCACATTTGGCAGCAGCACCGTCAGGATGCCCGCCAACGGCAGGAAGGCGCACAGGCCATAGACCCAGGCGATGCCATAGAGGTCAGCCAGGTGGCCCAGCAGCGCCGCACCGATGCCGCCGAAGCCGAACATGAGGCCGAAGAACACGCCGGCGATCATGCCCACCTTGCCCGGCACCAGTTCCTGCGCATACACCACGATGGCCGAGAAGGCCGAGGAAATCACCAGCCCGATCACCACCGACAGCACCGCCGTCCAGAACAGGTTGGCGTGCGGCAGCATCAGGGCGAAGGGGGCCGCGCCCAGGATCGAGATCCAGATCACCAGCTTGCGCCCGATGCGGTCGCCAATGGGGCCGCCGACGAAGGTGCCCACGGCCACCGCGCCCAGGAACAGGAACAGGTAGAGCTGCGAGCTCGCCACCGATAACTGGAAGCGGTCTATCAGGTAGAAGGTGAAATAGCTGGTGAAGCTGGCCATGTAGAAGTACTTGGAAAACACCAGCAGTGCCAGCACCACCAGTGCGCGGCGCACCGTGGCCGGGGGCAGTTGATGGGTTGCGCGCGGCTTGGCGCGCCCGCGCACCGTCGCCAGGTGGCCGCGATACCAGGCCGATACCCGCGAGAGCACCGCGATGGCCAGCACCGCCAGCAGCACGAACCAGGCCACATGACTCTGGCCGTAAGGCACCACGATGGCCGCCGCCAGCAGCGGCCCGAAGGCCGAGCCGGCGTTGCCGCCCACCTGGAAGGTCGATTGCGCCAGGCCGAAGCGACCGCCCGAGGCCATGCGCGCAATGCGCGAGGCCTCCGGGTGGAAGGTGGAAGAGCCCACACCGATCAGCGCCGCTGCCAGCAGGAAGGCGCCAAAGCTGCCCGCCAATGACAGCAGGACGATGCCCACCAGGGTGGCGACCGCACCACTGGGCAGCAGCCAGGGCTGCGGGTGGCGGTCGGTGTACATGCCTATCCAGGGCTGCAGCAGCGAGGCCGTGACCTGGAAGGTCAGGGTGATCAGGCCCACCTGCGTGAAGCTCAGGCCGTAGCCCGACTTGAGCATGGGATAGATCGAGGGCAGCAGGGCCTGGATCATGTCGTTGATCAGGTGGGCGCCACCGCAGGCGAGGATGATGCTCATCACCAGCGGTTGGGCGGCCAGGGCCGAGGGGGCGGGGGAGGTGGGCGAGGTGGGCGTCATGTGCGTCGTAGGCGTTGCGGACGCGCTGGAGTCAGTGGTACTGGTCATGGCATTGGAGGGGGACAAGGTCATCACATTGGAGGATGCAAGCGTATCATTGGCACCTATTCATGCCGATGACACTTGTTAGCGATTAAATGCCATGGTGACTACCCTCAAGCCCGTCAGTCCCAGCCAGGAAGCGATGCACTTCCAGGATTCCTTCAGCGTGGTGGTGGCGTTTGCCCGCGAGCTGGCCTACCGCGACCTGCTGACGGCGCACTCGCACCGGCGCGGCCAGTTGCTCTATGCGGTGGAAGGGGTGATGCAGGTGCGCACGCCCCAGGGGGTGTGGATGGTGCCGCCGCAGCGCGCGCTATGGCTGCCGCCCCATGTGGAGCATGAGATCCGCATGCTCAGCAAGGTCAGCATGCGCACCCTCTACATCGCCGAGGAGGAGGGCCGCGTCATCGGCGCGCAGTGCCGCTTGCTGGAGGTGTCGGTGCTGCTGCGCGAGCTGATCCTGGCCCTGCTGGCCGAGCCGCGCGACTACCAGCCACACAGCCGTGCCGGCCATGTGGCTGAGCTGATCATGTCGGAACTGGCGCGCTCGCCCGATATCCCGCTGGCCATTCCCTGGCCGGGCGACCGCCGCCTGCAGATGATCTGCGAAGCCATCCTGGCCGACCCGGGACGGCAGTTCTCGCTGGCCGACTGGGCCGGTGTGGGAGGGGCCAGCGTGCGCACGGTGATCCGGCTGTTCCCGCGCGAGACCGGCCTGCAGTTTCGCCATTGGGTGCAGCAAGTCCATCTGGGCGAGGCCCTGGTGCGGCTTTCGCGGGGGGATGCCGTGGGCGTGGTGGCGCAGGCGCTGGGCTACCGCAGCCAGAGCGCGTTTTCCAACATGTTCCGCAAGGCCTTACGCACCACGCCCAACCAGTACCTGCGGCGCCAGGAAAAGCGTCGCATCACGCTCAGCGAGCCCTAGGACCGGTTCAGTAGTGGATCACCACCACATTGGGGCCCTGCCGCTTGCGTGCGGCCACCTGGGTGGTGCCGCTCTGCTGTGCCGCTGGCTGGGCGGCTTGGGCTGGCTGCTCGGGATCGCGTTCGAGGTAGTAGGGGTCATCCTGCGGCGCCAGGGCGGTGGCCGCTCCCAGCACCTGGCGGGCGCGTTCGTTGGCCACACCCTGGCCGGTGGAACAGACCTGGAAGAAATCCGCGCTGCCCTCGGAAAAATCGACCCGGCATTTCTCGGCCACGATCACCGAGATATCGAGCGCGCCCGCATTGGCGGCCAGCAGTGCGTGATCCCAGTTGACCTGGGCAAACGTGGCCGCGGCGAGTAGCGCGACGGCCAGAAAAGACTTGTGCATGGGCATCCTCCTGTTGCCCTCACTGTAACCATCCGGGCTCGTAAGCGGCATCGGAGATATCCTGATCGCGCCACGCCGGCATGCCGCGCAGCAACGGCAAATCGGCCGAGACGTCCCGTCCCGCCTGGATCATGCCGGTTTGCAAGTGTAAAGATCGTGCGCCTGCGGCCGTAACCAAGTCATGGGAACTCCACCACGGGAGAACGAACATGGCGATGCAATCCGACCTCGCCATCGCGGCGCGCGATGTGCTGCCGCCGATGGCAGCTTCTCAGTCCGGCGGCGGCAACGCCCAGGGGCAAGCCCTGGCCACGGCTGCCGCCGCCACAGTTGCCGCGACAGCCGCGGCCAGCGCTGCCGACGAAGGCGTGACCCTGAGCCTGTCGGCGCAGGGCAGGCTCATGGCCGCCTTTGCCGATGCCGTCGACAGCGTCACGGCCCCGGTCACGCCAGCCGCCACCAGCAACACCCAGGTACAGAGCAGCAATGCCACGCTGCCGCTGGCGGGCCAGCCGGTCACGCGGGCCACCCTCTTTGCCATCGAGGCGCGCCTGGTCGCCGCGCGCAGCGGCGCCGATGCGATCGCGCACGCCGACAGCGAAGTGCCGGCCTCCGGCGACCCGCAACGTCTGCAGCAAGCCCGCCAGGCCATCGAGTCCCTGTATGGACGCGCCGCCAATCCCTTCGCCGGCCTGTCGCGCGCCGAGCTCTCGGCGATCGTCTATGACGAGAGTGGCGCCTATACCGTCAACGAACGCTATGCCGCCGCCAACCAGCGCACGGCAGTGGACCAGCAATTCTGGACGCCGGTATTCCAGCAAGCCCTGGAAAGCGGCAACTGGCAGCCTGTGATCACGGCTGCGCTGGCGTTCTATGCGACGCTCTCGCCGCTGGAGCAGACCGCCTATCCGGCCAACTACGTGCAGCTGCTACAGCAATACCTGGACCTTTATCAATGGCAGCCACAGAGCCCGCTGCCGCCACAGCAGCAGCTGGACCTGGCGCGCATGCTGGAAACCCTGGTCCTGCCGACGGGGCCGCTGGTGTTGGCTGGTGGCGTGATCCGTGGCCTGGTGCTGCCGCGTTCCGGCCCCTCGCTGGCCGAGCTGATCGCCGCCGCACCGCGCCTGGCCGACCTGATCCAGATCGACAATATCGCCCACAGCGTGCAGGACACGTCCTACCTGGTGCTGCTGCAGCGGGTGTTCGGCGTAGGCCGCCGCGAAGACGAACCTGCCGTGGCGCGCCGTGCCGCCCCCGGCGTGGGCAACAGCGATTTCCTCAGCGCCGCTGACCGCCGCTACCTGGCGCAGGCCTATGGTTTTGCGCGCCTGCATGGCATGGCGCTGGAGGATGTGGATGCGCTGGCGCGCGACCTGGCACGCTATCGCCGCCAGCGCGCCGAGGGCGGCAACGCTGGCGGTGGTGCCGGCGGGCGGGAGAGCGGCATTGGCGGCAACGACGGCAAGCTCGCCGCCACCGCAGGCGCTGCGCTGGCCTCCGCCACGGCGCGCATGGGCAGCGACGACATGAGTACCGCCCGCAGCCTGCTCAACAGCGCCGCCGCCCATGCGACCACGCTGGACCATGCCTTCCTGGCCTGGCTGCTGGATCCGGTCAATGCGGTTGGCGAGCAGGGGCAAGAGGGCCGCGCCGTGAGCCTCAGTGCCCTGGAAAAATTGCTGGCTGGCCTGGCCGGCCTGCGTATCGGGGACCCCCAGGCCGATGCGAGCGAACCCGAATCGGTCTATCGCCTGACGCTGGAGCGCATCGCCTTGCAGGATATGGCCGCCGACGCCACACGGACACGGGCGAGCAGCGATGCCCCCACCCTGACGCTGGCCGCGCAGATGGCCGCGCAAGCCCGCAGCGATGTCGCCGAGGAAGCCTTCATGAACAATGCGTTGATGCTGCTGAGGATGTATCGCCTGTCATTGAAGATGAGCGATACCGAGCAGCGCACCCTGGCCGAACTGGTGTATTCGCAGCTCAAGAAGCGTCGCGCCCGCCCGCGTCGTGGCAAGCTGTTCCTGGCCTGGGCCACGCGCAGTCCCTGGATGCCATCGCTGGCGGCCTGAGGCCCGGCGCTGGTCGCACGCAAGACAGGTCCGGGGCGCATGCACATTGGCCGCGCAGGATCATGCTGACCTAGCCATGTGGCCAGGCGCGTTGCAGGATGGCTTCCTGCACGGCCAGGGTGCTCGCGCCCAGGGTGCCATAGACGCGTCCGCCATCGCTGTCGGCGCGGCTGGCCAGGAAGGCGTCGGCCGAGCTGGCCGGGGCATGCCGTGCCATGAGCATGCCCTGCAAGGCCAGCACCAGTTGCTGTACCAGGCGGCGCGCGCCGGCCTCGCGCTCTTCCTCGGGGGCGGCCAGCATCTGCTTGAGCGCATTTACGCGCGGCTGCAGCAAGGGATGCGTGCTGGCGGCCTCGTCCAGGTCCAGCAACAGCAGGGACAGGCCCTGTACCTCGCGTGACATGGCACGCAAGACATCCAGGCACATCACGTTGCCCGAACCCTCCCAGATCGAATTGACCGGCGCCTCGCGATACAGGCGCGCCATCGGGCCGCTCTCCACATAGCCGTTGCCGCCCCAGACTTCCATGCACTCGCCGGTGAATTCCACGGCGCGCTTGCAGATCCAGAACTTGGCAGCGGGTGTGACGATGCGCTTCCAGGCGCGCTGCAGCGCATCGTCCGCGGCATCGAAGGCATGCGCCAGGCGCATCGTGAGGATGGTGGCGGCCTCGCTTTCCAGCGCCAGGTCAGCCAGCACGCCGCGCATGATGGGCTGCTCGGCCAGCAGGCGGCCGAAGGCGCTGCGATGGCGGGCATGGTGGATGGCCTGCACCAGCGCCTGGCGCATCAAGGCGGAGCTGCCGATGACGCAGTCCAGCCGCGTGTGGTTGGCCATCTCGATGATGGTGGGAATGCCACGTCCATCCTCGCCGACCATGATGCCCATGGCCTCCTCGAATTCGACCTCGCTGCTGCTGTTGGAGCGGTTGCCCAGCTTGTCCTTGAGGCGCTGGATCAGGATAGGGTTGCGGGTGCCGTCGGGCAGCCAGCGCGGCACGAAGAAACAGGACAGGCCGTTCTCGGTGCGCGCCAGCATCAGGTGGGCGTCGCTCATCGGCGCCGAGAAGAACCACTTGTGGCCCGACAGCAGATAGGCGTGGCCACGTCCCTCGTTCAAGGGATCGGCCGGCATGGCGATGGAGGCGTTGCTGCGCACGTCCGAACCGCCCTGTTTCTCGGTCATGCCCATGCCCACCAGGATGGAGCGCTTGCGCGGGATGGGCAGGTCGCGCGCGTCGTGCTCGCGCGAGAACAGGCGCGAGCGCAATTGCTCGAACAGCGCCGGTTCCTGCTGCAGTACCGGGATGGCGGCGAAGGTCATGGTGGTCGGGCAGAGCGAACCGGCCTCGACCTGGGCGTGCAGGTAGTAACCCGCCGCACGCGCGGTATGGGCGCCATCGCCCGGTTGCATCCAGGGCAGGGCATGCAGGCCGGCGTGGCGCAATTGCTCCAGCAGCGTGTGCCAGGCCGGATGGAAATCGACCACGTCGATGCGATGTCCGGTGCGGTCATGCGTATGCAGCACCGGCACATGCCGGTTGGCCAGGTCGGCCAGCTCGCTCATCTCGGCGCTGCCCAGCAGTTCGCCCTGGCTGCGCAGGGTACAGTCATGCCAGGCGGCGCCTTCGCGCTGTACGGCTTCGCCTAGTGCCAGGTCGCGGGTGTAGAGGTTGGTGTCGCGCAGGTCGGGGACCTGGTTGCTGATCTCATGGGTATGCATGTCGTCTCCATCAACGTGCGCCGTCGAGTCTGCCTGTGTTTGTTGTCGTAAGGGCCGGGGACGGCGTGTTCCCCCAGTGTAGGCCATTGCCGTGCGGTAGGTGGCGCGGCCTTCGCTTTAAACGAATTGGCTATATCTATATAAGCATCTTGTTAGGTGCGCTCGCCTGTACATATGAAAGCTTCATATTAGAATGCTCCTTTCGACCAAAGATCGCCCGTGTCCACGCACGGCCGCGCAAGGAAGCCAAGCAGATGTCCTACCCGACCATCGAATCCACCATCGGCAATACCCCGCTGATCCAGCTGCCCCGCATCGGCGGCGAAGAAGCCAAGCGCCGTAACAACCTCATCCTGGGCAAGCTGGAAGGCAACAATCCGGCCGGTTCCGTCAAGGACCGCGCGGCCTACTCCATGATCACCCGCGCCGAGGCGCGCGGCCAGATCAAGCCGGGCGACACCCTCATCGAGGCCACCAGCGGCAATACCGGTATCGCCCTGGCGATGGTGGCGGCCATGCGTGGCTACAAGATGGTGCTGCTGATGCCGGAAAACCTCTCCGAGGAACGTCGCCAGAGCATGGCCGCCTACGGCGCCCGCATCGTCCTGACGCCCAAGAGCGGCGGCATGGAATACGCGCGCGACCTGGCCGAGCAGATGCAGAAGAACGGCGAGGGCCTCATCCTCGACCAGTTCGCCAATCCCGACAATCCGCTGGCGCACTACGAGACCACCGGCCCGGAGATCTGGCGCGATACCAGGGGCGGCATCACCCACTTCGTCAGCGCCATGGGCACCACCGGCACCATCATGGGCGTGGCCCAGTACCTCAAGGAACAGAATCCGCAGGTGCAGATCGTCGGCGCCCAGCCGGAGGAGGGCTCGTCCATCCCCGGTATCCGCAAGTGGCCCGAAGCCTACCTGCCCAAGATCTTCGACCGCTCCCGCGTGGACCAGATCGAATCGGTCAGCCAGGCCGATGCCGAGAACATGGCCCGCAAGCTGGCCGTGACCGAGGGCCTGTTCTGCGGCATCTCGGCGGCCGGGGCCTGTGAAGTGGCGGTACGCCTGTCACACCAGCTGGAGAATGCCACCATCGTCTTCGTGGTCTGCGATCGCGGCGACCGCTACCTCTCCACCGGCGTGTTCCCGGCCTGAGGCGCGGCCCGGGCGACAGGCACGGCACAAACAAAAACGGAGCCCATGGCTCCGTTTTTTTTATATCCCCGTCAGTGCGTTACCAACAGCAGGTGGCGTCTTACTCGGCGCCGCCGCCAGGGGCAGCCGCCGCCGGCGCCGGTGCTGCACCTGGCTTGGGCTTGAACTGCTTGTCGCTGATACGGAATTTCTCGCGGCGATCGCCCATCAGTTCGCGCAGTTCGCGGATGGACAGTTCGCTGACTTCATGCATGCGGATCAACAGCGATGCACCCACCGGCAAGCGGCGGTGACGGATCTTGCTGATCACCGGCGGCGCCACTTCCAGGGCGCGCGACAGCGCTGCGTCATTCTTCAGGTGCAGCTTCTCGATCAATGCGTCCAACAGGTGGTTGGGATCGTAGTTGACGTGATCGGTGATGGAGTTGGTTTCAGCAGTATCGTTGGTAGTCATGATCGGGACGTTCCATTATGCAGATGTTTGTGGAAGGCATTGCGCCTAAGCATTAATTGTTGGTAAAACTGCAAAACGCGACTGACGCTATCTGACTGCGACACAGCTGCCTTTTCAGCTGGATAGCGAAAGCCCTATCAAAGAACGACTTCAAAACAACCCTAGCGAGTTCTCTGACCAAGTGCGCTTGGAGCAGCACAGCAATAATTCTATGTCTATATAGAAATAATTGCACATTTTTCATGCAGTCAGAAAATTCTATTCCACAATAGTTGCAAAAACCCATTTTCGAATTTGTAACAGATATTAACAGCATTATTTCAATATTTGCTAGCGTTGTCTGTTTGATACGACAAATGGCAACAAATTCCAGCCAGTTAAGCCCAAGTTACGCAAGGTAGCCATGTTTTTCTCAAAGATGGCGGCCGCATCCGGGTAGGCGGCGACGGCACGGTCGATGCTGCTTTCTCGCAACAGATGGAGGATGGGAAAAGGCGAGCGATTGCTGTAGTTCTCGATATCGTCGGGTTGGGCATCGGCGAACTGGTAGTGCGGATGGAAGCTGGCGATCTGCAACTCGCCGTCCAGCTCCATCCTTTCCAGCAACTGGTCGGCCCAATCCAGGAAGTCGTTGTATTCGTGGAAGTCGGCTAATGCGAGCGGAATGATCAGTAGCGTCGTGTCGATCTGTTCAGGATCGGCCTGCGCCAGCAGTGCCAGCTCCTCTTCCAGGTCGCCGGCGAGACTGTTCCAGTCCTGTCCATGGCTGACGCGATAACGGACCTGGTCCTTGACGTGGACCGACTTGGCAAACGGGCACAGGTTCAGGCCGATGACAGCCTGTTCCAGCCAGGCGCGGGTGAGGGCGACGACCTCGTCGTCGCTGCGGGCAGGGAGGGGAGTATTCATGGCTGGCATTGTCGCATGCACCATAGCGCCGGCGCATGATGTCACTGAGCACAAATGCGCAGAGGCGGCCCAGATCGGCTATGCTTGCCAACCTTCGGCGGCGAGCCTGTCGCCGCACTCCAGACAGAACAACATTCCATGGCGCTCAAATCCACCATCTTCAAGGCCGACCTGCAGATCTCCGACATGGATCGGCATTACTACCAGCAACATGCCCTGACCATTGCCCGTCATCCTTCCGAGACTGACGAACGGATGATGATCCGGGTACTGGCCTTCGCCCTCCATGCCAGCGAGGCGCTGGCCTTCGGCAAGGGCTTGTCCGATACCGACGAACCCGACCTGTGGGAGAAGGATCTCACCGGCGCCATTGACCTCTGGATCGAGGTCGGTCAGCCCGATGACCGCGCCATCCTCAAGGCCTGCGGACGTGCCGGGCGTGTGCTGGTGTACAGCTACAGCAGCGTCTCCAACATCTGGTGGAACCAGACCGGCAGCCGCGTCGAGCGCGCCAAGAACCTGAAGGTGGTCAACATCCCGGCCGAGGCCAGCCAGGCATTGGCGGCGCTGGCCCAGCGCACCATGCAGCTGCAATGCACGATCCAGGACGGCCAGGTCTGGCTGGGCGCCAACGAAGACATGGTCTTGATCGAGCCGGAAACCGTCAAGGATTTTGCCTGATCCTCTCAGCCCGCTTCTGATTTATCCACAGGAGCGACAAGTTCTGCGCCTGTGGAAAACTCAGTTCTGCTCCATTGCGTCGGCGCGTCCTTGCAGATGCGCCAGCAGGCGCTGGCCTTCGGCCGAATGGAACCATGCCGCATGGCCGAGGAAGTAGGTGTCATAGGCCAGCGAGGCATTCATGGGCGACTGCGTCACGCCGTGGAAGTAATCCAGCTCGGCCAGCGCGAACTCGGCATGCACCAGCGGCAGCAGTGCCGCCAGTGCGCGCAGCTGGCGCGCCGTCAGCGGCGCTAGCGCCATATAGCCATCCAGCAGGGCGTCGAGCAGGTCCAGGTGCACCAGATGCGCATCGCGTTGCGGGATGGCCAGCCATTCGACGACGTTGCGCTCGATCGCCGTGGCCAGGTCATGCAGCGCGCAGGTGCGGTCGCACAGGCCGAAGTCCAGCACCGTCTGCACCTGCGCCGCAGGGGTGGCGTCGCTCCACAACAGGTTGGAGGCGTGCCAGTCGTTATGCGTCCACAACGGGACCAATTCATCCAGGTAGGGTTTGAGCGCCGCATGCCAGGGCAGCAGGTGCTGCGCCACTTCGCCGCGCCAGGGCCGCCCTTTGAGGTAGTCGGCGATGGCCGGGCGTTGCTCGATATAGGCCTGCAAGGGACGCACCGGGTCTTCCTGCGAAAAGATGCTGAAGCTGGAAATGAGCGGCCGCGCTGCCCGCGCCGGCGCGTCATAGCCTTGCGACGCCAGGTGCAGGCGCGCCAGCATGTGTCCCGCCGAGCGGGCGTGGGAATGGCTGGTAAAGGGCGTCCACGAGATCGCTTCACGATACAGGTCCACCCCCGGCGCCAGCCGGAACACTTCATAAGTCCAGTAGTCATCGGCCAGCGCCGTGGTGCCGTCGTCGGTGGGCAGCGCCGTGCTGACCGGCAGGCCGCCTGCATGCAGGTGCGCCACGAAGCGATGTTCCTCGCCCAGCGCCGCCACGTCGCGCACACGCGCGTGATGGCGCTTGACGATGATGGGGCCGCTCTCGGTCTGCATCACGCAGGCCGCCGAGAACGGGCGCGGGCTATGCCACTCCAGCCGCAGCGGCTGGCCCACACCCGGATAGTGGCGCAGGATGCGCGCCACCTCGGCCGAGGTCAGCGCGGGCCAGTCGGAGATGACCGGCTCGGCGCCCATGCCGTGGCTGATGACGCGGGTGAGATGATGCGAGGCTGCTTCCATGCGTGGGTACCGCTCAGAAATCGTACTGCAGCGACAGGCGGGCCGTGCGCGGCGCACCCAGGTGGACGTAGCCGTCGCCCAGATACTGGCCGGCATCCTTCCAGTAGCGCTTGTCGAAGATATTGTCGATGTTGGCACGCAGGGTGGCGATATGGCCGCTCATGCGCATCTTGTAGCGCAGGCCGGCATTGAAGACATGCACCGCCGGCAGGACCGTGCTGCCATCGCGGGTGGCCGGCTTGCTGGCGCTGTAGTTCCAGCTGCCCATGAGGTTCAGGCCGTCCACGCCCGGCAGGGCGTAGTCGGCATAGACGGCGCTGCGCAGGCGCGGCACGTTGACGACCTGCTGGTCGTCATAGGCCGGGGTGCCGGTATCGGTGGCGCGGGCGCGCGTGGCAGCCACGCTGGCGCCGATGGCCAGGCGCGGCGTGAGCTTGCCGTTGGCGCCCAGTTCGATGCCGGTGTTGGTCTGCGTTCCTTGCTGTACGTAGGTAAAGCCGGCCGTGCTGTTGTCCGGCATCTGGTATTCGTAGGCCTTGCGGATGCGGAACAGGGCTGCCGTCAGCGCCAGGTCCTGCGAGACGTCATATTTCACGCCGGCCTCCAGCTGACGCGCCACCGACGGCGGCAGCGTGGTCGGATAGTTGCTGACCCAGAAGGGTGCCACGCTGCCCAGCGACAGGGTCTCGGCATAGCTGCCATAGAGCGACATGTTCTGCACCGGCTTGAAGACCAGCGCCAGTTGCGGCAGGAACAGGTTGCGGGTGGTGTCACGCGTGACCGAACCATCTGAGCCGAAGGCCTGTTCCTTCAGCCAGACCTGGCGGCCACCGGCGATCAACTGCCAGCGTTCGGAGAACTGCAGGCGATCACTGAAGATCAGCGCCTTCTGGCGGCTATCGAGGTTGCGATAGGCCGGGCCGGGTACATCGGTGGAAGGTGACAAGGCCGGCGTGCCGCTATAGATGTTGCCGCTGCCCACCAGGGTGCTGATGCCATCGGACTTGTCCACGGTACGCCGCGACATGGCCACGCCCAGCGTGAGTTCGTGCTGCAGCCAGCCGGTGGCGAACTTGCCGATGGCTACGGCCTGCGCCTCGTCATTGCGGCGCTCGTCGTCGGGCACGCGATAGTCATACACATCGAAGTCACCGTTGGCGGCAAAGGTGGAGGACGCACCCCCGCCACTGCCATAGGGGAAGGCCAGGTAATCATCGATCACCGCACGGCTGCGCCCGGCCTGGAAGTAGCCGCGCCAGGCATCGCTGAATTCGGTGTCGATGCGCAGGCGGGTATTGAGCGAGCTGTCACGCACCGGCTGCGCCCAGGACTGCGGCGTGAGCATGGTGCTGGGCGAGACGCCCGAAGGCAGCGCGCTGCCGCCCAGCAATTGGTAGCCGGCCACCGAATGCTGGGCCTTCTGCTGGTATTCGGTATCGAATTGCACCAGCGTCTTCGAGGTGATCGCCCAGGTCGCCGAGAGCGAGGCGAAGTCGCGCCAGCCGTCGCCATTGTTGACGTAGGAATGGATGTCTTCATGCGCGGCATTGATGCGCAGGCCGAATTGTTTCTGCTCGCCGAAGAGCGTACCCAGGTCGGTGGCAAGGTAACGCGATCCATAGGAATCGGTGCCCAGCGTGATCGAGCGCACCTCGGCCGGGCGCTTGGTCACGTAGTTGACCAGGCCGCCTGCGGCCACCACACCGGCTTGCAGGCCGGCCACGCCCTTGAGGAACTCGACCCGCTCCTTGTTCTCCAGTGCGATGGTCTGCTCGCCGGCGGCGCTGAGGCCATCGATGCGATAGGCGCTGGCCGGATCCAGCGCAAAGCCGCGGATGCTGAAGTTCTCGTAGTAGCCGACCGGCGCGTAGTTCTCGTTGATGGAGGCATCGTTCTTCACTACGTCCGAGAGTACGCGCGATTGCTGGTCGCGCATCTGCTGCTGGCTGACCACCGAGACCGAGGCTGGCGTGTCCAGCAGCGGCGCATCGTCGAAGCCGGCCACCGAGGCCGAGCGGGCGCGCTCGCCATTGCTGCTGGTACCGCTGGCGGTGACATTGACCGTGGGCAGGCTCTCGCCCTTGTCGTCAGGAGTGTCGGCACGAGCTGCAGTGGACAGGCCAAAGGAACTACCGGCCAGCGTCAGCATCAGCGAAGAGGCCAGGGGGGCAATGCGTTTCATGTCGGATCAGGAATCGAAAAAAAATAAAAAGCAGGAGCAGCAGGAGCAATGCTGCCCTGTGCCTGCATCGGGCAGGCCGGGCAACTGTTTCAGCGCTCAGTGATTACGTGCCGAGGCCACCGCGCGCCCAAGTTCGGCCACCGACATCGCATAGAAGTAGCTGCGATTGTACTGGGTGATGGCGTAGAAGTTATTGGTGGCGATCCAGTACTCGGTAGGGCCGGTGCCGTTCTGCAGGTCGACCAGGCCGAAGCGCATTCCGGCCGGCAGGGCCGGCACCGTGATGCCGGCCGCGCGCAATTGCTCCTCGGTGTACTTGGCTTCCAGGCCCTGGTTGAGCATGCCTTCCCACTGGCGGTTCTCGGCCGAGACCGTGACCGGGAAGGCCACCGGTTCGCCGCGCTGCCAGCCATGCACGGCCAGGTAGTGGGCTACGCTACCGATGGCGTCCACCGGCGAATTGCGCAGGTCGATCTTGCCGTCGCCGTCGAAGTCCACCGCGTATTCGCGGATGCTGCCGGGCATGAATTGCGGCCAGCCGATGGCACCGGCGTAGGAGCCACGCAGGGACAGCGGATCGATGCCGGCCTCGCGGGCCAGCAGCAGCGTGTTTTCCAGCTCGCCGCGGAAGAAGGCCATGCGCGCTTCGCGGTTGGGTGTGTCGGGGTAGTCGAAGGCCAGCGTGGTGATGGCATCCATGGCGCGGAAGTTGCCGGTGTTGCGGCCGTAGACGGTTTCCACACCGATGATGCCGACGATGATCTCCATGGGCACGCCATATTGCGCCTCCGCACGCGCCAGGGCCACGCCATAGCTGTTCCAGAACTCCACGCCGGCATTGATGCGCACCGGCTCGACGAAGCGCGCACGGTAGGCCGCCCAGTTCTTGGGCTTGTTGCTGGGGGCGGGCTTGATCAGCTGGATGGCGGTATCGAGGTAGCGCGTCTGCGCGAAGAGTGCATTGAGATCGCTGCGGCTGAACTGGTTGCGCTCGACCATTTCGTCGATGAAGCGGCCCACTTCCTTCCACTCATTGAAATTGACGAATTCGCCCTGGTCTTCCGGCGCCACCTTCTTCTTGGGCTGGGCCTTCTTGCTGCTCTTCTTGGCGGTGGCCTTGTTCCTGGCAGGCTGTGCCTGGCTGGATGCGTCAGCCGCATGCAGGGCCGGCGGCAGGGCGCACAGGCCGATCAGGAGCAGGGTGGAGGACAGAACAGTCAGGCGGGGCAGGGTGATGGGCATGAGTGGCGGAGCTGTGGTGGCGGAGCGGCGCGACGGTCTGCTGCGGTCTGGCGCGCTCTGGTAACGGGGCAAGACAAGTCGGGGAGTATACCGCATCACGCTGCCTGCCCCGCCGTGGTGCATGTCAGCGGGGAGGCAGGCATCGCGACGTACACGATAGGCGACAGCGGATGTACACTAGCCCGGAGAGACAATCCGGGCCGGCGCACCAGCTTGCCTGACAGCAACGATAGCAACAAGAGCAATAATGACCACCGCCATCTACACGCACGCCGATTGCCAGCGCCATGAAATGGGGGACTGGCACCCCGAATCGCCACTGCGCCTGCAGGCCATCGAGGATCAACTCATCACCAGTCGCATCGACCAGTTCCTGGACCGGCGCGAGGCACCGCTGGCCGATCCGGCCGAACTGGAACGGGTGCATGCCGCCACGGCGGTGGACTACGTGCGCGAGCACAGCCACGCCCTGAGCCTGTCCGGTGAGCGCTACCACGCCATCGATGGCGACACCCTGCTCAACAAGCACAGCTGGAAGGCCGCCTTGCGCGCTGCCGGGGCGGCCGTCGCCGCCACCGATGCGGTGCTGGCCGGTGAACTCGACAATGCCTTCTGCGCCGTGCGTCCGCCCGGCCACCATGCCACGCCCGGCAAGGCCATGGGCTTTTGCCTGTTCAACAACGTGGCCGTGGCCGCGCGCCATGCCATCGACATGCATGGACTGGAGCGGGTGGCCGTGATCGATTTCGATGTCCATCACGGCAACGGCACCGAGGACATCTTCGCCCACGATCCGCGCGTGCTGATGGTGAGCTTCTTCCAGCATCCCTTCTACCCGTTCTCGGGCGATGGTCCGACCGAGCCGCATATCGTCAACGTGCCGGTGCCGGCCTATTCCGATGGCAGCGCGGTGCGCCAGGTGGTCACCGACAAATGGCTGCCGGCATTGCACGCGCACCAGCC
>JAFAMT010000017.1 GCA_019233085.1 Herbaspirillum sp. | reverse complement strand
TTCACGTACATCATGGCGTTGCCGCCCATGTCGTTGGTGAAGAAGTTGGTGCCGAAGACGCGGTCCAGGGACAGCATCGCCAGCACTGCGGTCAGCACCGGGAAGGCCGCCACGATCAGAACGTTGGTGCAGAGCGAAGTCCAGGTGAAGACCGGCATCTTCATCATGTTCATGCCCGGGGCGCGCATCTTGACGATGGTCACCACCAGGTTGATGCCGGATAGTAGCGTCCCTACCCCGGCCACCTGCAAGGCCCAGATGTAGTAGTCCACCCCCACGTCAGGGCTGTACAGGATGCCCGACAGCGGCGGGTAGGCCAGCCAGCCGGTGCGAGCGAATTCGCCCACGAACAGCGAGGCCATCACCAGCAGCGCGCCGAAGGTGGTCATCCAGAAGCTGAAGTTGTTCAAGAACGGGAAGGCCACGTCGCGCGCACCGATCTGCAGGGGCACGACGTAGTTCATCAGGCCGGTCACCAGGGGCATGGCCACGAAGAAGATCATGATCACGCCGTGGGCCGTGAAGACCTGGTCATAGTGGTGCGGCGGCAGGAAGCCGGCGTTGTCACCAAAGGAGATGGCCTGCTGCGCACGCATCATCAACGCATCAGCGAAGCCACGCAGCAGCATGACGATGGCCAGCACGATGTACATGATGCCGATGCGCTTGTGGTCGATGCTGGTGAACCAGTCGCGCCACAGCATGCCCCAAAGGCGATATTTGGTAAGCAGGCCGAGCACGACGGCTCCGCCCAGCAGCACCATGGCAAAGGTACCGAGCAGGATGGGCTCATGGTATGGAATCGCTTCCAGGCTGAGCCGCCCGAAGATCAGCTTTATCAGATCAAAATTGTCAGACATCTTTACTTCCCGGGGAAAAAGGAAATTGGGGCGCGGCAATGTGCCGCCGCGCCAAAACGACTACCAGACTCGCAAACTCAGTCTTGCTTCTGCTGGCCGGGCTTCACGTTCAGGTCCGACGCCATCATCTTGTCCAGGCACACCGTGTTGGCGGCCACGCAACGATTCAGGATGGCATGGAACAGGCCGGGCTCGACGCTGCCGAACAGACGGGCGGGCTCACGCTCGCTGGGCTGTTCCAGCTTCAGGTAATCGGCGCGTTGCATGGTACCCGGCTCGGCCTTGGCCTTCTTGACCCAGGCGTCGAAATCGGCCTGGTTCATGCCGTGGAACTTGAAGCGCATGTGCGAGAAGCCGGCGCCACTGTAGTTGGACGAGAAACCTTCGTACTCGCCCGCCTTGTTGATCACGCCGTGCAGCTTGGTCTGCATGCTGGGCATGGCGTAGATCTGGCCAGCCAGTGCCGGGATGTAGAAGGCGTTCATCACGTTGGAGGCCGTGATCTTGAATTCGATGGGCACATCCACAGGCGCAGCCAGTTCATTGACGGTCGCAATACCTTGCTCCGGGTAGATGAACAGCCACTTCCAGTCCAGCGCCACCACTTCCACGGTCAGCGGCTTGACGTCGGCCGGCAGCGGACGCTGGGCGTCGATGCGCGAGAGCGGACGGTACGGATCCAGCGTGTGGGTAGTGATCCAGGTCAGCAGACCCAGGGCGATGATGATCAGCAGGGGAGCGCCCCAGATGACCAGTTCCAGACGGGTCGAGTGATCCCAGTCAGGCTCGTAGGGAGCGGAAGTGTTGCTCTTGCGATAACGCCATGCGAACAGCAGGGTCAGGATGATCACCGGAACGATGATCAACAGCATCAACGCAGTGGAGATGACGATCAGGCGCGCTTGCTGGTTGGCAATGTCGCCGGAAGGATTCATCACGACGGTGTTACACCCAGCCAACAAAAGCGCAGGAAGCAAGAGCAGTCCGCGACGGAGGAATTTAGAAACCATGGAGGAAATTTCCAGTCGTATGTATCAGAGCATGGTAATGTAACGCCAATAAAGTGTGTTGGCGATTGGACGTTTTGTCCCACCCTGTCACTTGCCACCTGCCAGGTTGGGATTAGTAGTACGTACTGCGACTAAACCTCTAACAGTGGGAGACAAAACCATGGCAAGCACCAGCATCCACAACGGTCACGGTTCGGGTGAACTGAAGCAGAACCCAGACCTTCCTTCCACATCCCATGACCACGGTCATATCGAGCCGGGCGAAATCGCCGTAGGCGTCGTGATTGGCCGAGCGGGCGAATATTTCGACTTCTTCGTCTACGCACTGGCGTCCGTGCTGGTGTTTCCTTCGGTGTTCTTCCCCAATGCCCCGCGGCTGGAAGGCACCCTCTACGCCTTCGTGATCTTTTCCTTCGCCTTCCTGGCCCGCCCCATCGGGACCACGATCTTCATGGAGATCCAGAAGACCTACGGACGCGAAGTCAAGCTGACGCTGGCGCTGTTCATGCTCGGTTTCTCGACGGCAGGTATTGCGTTATTGCCAACATTCGAACACATCGGTGTCTGGGCCATCTTCCTGCTCTCGCTGCTGCGAGTGGGACAGGGCATTGCGCTGGGCGGAGCCTGGGACGGCTTGCCGTCCCTGCTGGCCATGAATGCCCCGAAACACAAGCGCGGCTGGTATGCCGCGCTGGGCCAACTCGGGGCGCCCCTGGGTTTCGTGGTGGCAGCCAGCCTGTTCGCCTACATGTTGTCAAATCTTACCACGGCTGACTTCATGGAATGGGGCTGGCGTTATCCCTTCTATGTGGCTTTTGCGATCAACGTGGTGGCCCTGTTCTCGCGCTTGCGCCTGGTGTCGGCCCCGGAATATGCCAAGCTGCTCGATGAACGCGAGCTGGAGCCGGCCGGCGTGGTCGAGCTGGCGACCACGCAAGGACGCAACATCATCATCGGCGCCCTCGCAGCCCTGGCCAGCTATGCGCTGTTCCACCTGGTGACGGTGTTCCCGCTGTCCTGGATCAAGCTGTATTCGCTGCGCGACGCCGCCGAGTTCCTGGTGGTGCAGATCTGGGGTGGCGTCATCATGGCCGTGGGCATCGTGGTCTCCGGCCTGATCGCCGACCGCTTCGGGCGCCGCAATACCCTGGGTACGATGGCCTTGCTCATCGCCATCCTGTCGGCCTTCGTGCCGACCTTGATGAACGGGGGAGAAGCCGGCCAGAATACCTTCATCCTGATCGGCTTCGGCCTGCTGGGCTTGTCCTACGGCCAGGCCGCTGGCGCCGTGACGGCCAACTTCCAGAACCGCTACCGCTACACCGGCGCGGCGCTGACCCAGGACCTGGCGTGGCTGGTGGGCGCAGGTTTTGCACCGCTGGTGGCGCTGGGGCTGTCGGCGCACTTCGGCATGGCCTACGTGAGCTTCTACCTGCTCTCGGGCGCAGTCGGTTCGCTGGCGGCGCTGAGCCTGAACCGGGCGCTGGAGGGACGGGACGACTGAGCCGGCCATCCTGCGGCCCAAGCCAGGCGCAGCAAAGCAAAAACCCGGAAGCCTGCTTCCGGGTTTTTTTATTGTTGCCCCTGCCGTGGCCTAGGCAGGCGCCCTCACCTTACCGATATCGCCGTTGACCACGGCATGGACAAAGCGCAGCTTCTCCAGCACCGGCGTAGACAAGGTAAAGGGATAGGAATCCGGCATGCCGATGCTGCGACTGAGGCTGTTGAGCACATAGGTCAACGCAAACCACTCCCGCGCCAGTTCGTCGAAGGAACCCGCCGCCACCGGTGGCGCCTCGATGACCAGTTTCTGCTCCCCGGCATGGCGCGGTTTCAGTTGCACGCCGCAGGCATAGGCGGTTTCCAGGGTATCGAACATGTGCAGGTAATGCGCCCAGGTCTCGGCCCAATCCTCCCAGGGATGGCTGGCGGCGTAGGCGCTGACGAAACGCTCCTCCCAGTCGGGCTGGGGGCCGTTCTCGTAATGGTTTTTCAGGGCCTCGCCATAGTCCTGCCGTTCATCGCCGAACAAGGCGCGAAACGGCGTTATCCACTCTGAGGTGGCCACCAGCCGGTCGAAGTAATAGTGGCCGCTCTCATGGCGGAAGTGCCCCAGCAAGGTCCGATAGGGCTCCGCCATCTGCTCGCGCGCCTGCTCGCGGTAGGCCGGATCAGCCTCGGCGATGTTGATGGTGATGACCCCATCGGCATGCCCCGTCAGCACCCGTTCGCCATGCGGCAGGTCCTGCAGGAACTCGAAAGCCAGGCCGGCTTCCTCATCCTCCATCTTCGGTACCGGCTGCAGGCCCAGCGTCCACAGTGAATGCAGCAGGCGCCGCTTGGCTGTCTCCAGGCGGCTCCAGAGTACCCGGTTGTTGCCTTCGTCCAGGGTCGGGATGACCCGGGTCAGGCGGCAGGAGGCGCACAGGTCATGGGCCTCCTGCTCATCAAGCATCCAGTTGCAGATGTTCTCGCGCCAGTAGTTCAGGCATTGCTTGAAGACCCTGCCCTCGTTGTCAGGCTTGATGCTGCGCCATCGCCCCGGGCCAGGCTCGACCGGCGGGGCCTGGGCAGCCGGCGCTTCCAGAAGCGAAAAGCTGGCAATGGCCTGCAAATGGGGCTGATAGCCCAGCATCCATCCGCAATTCCCGCACACCGTATTCTCGAAGAAGACCTGGCTACCGCAATTGTCGCAATGGAAGGTTTTCATCCATCCCCCTGTTTCGTGGTCGTGGCCGCCCATGATAGGCGGGTGCGTCAAGCCCTTGTTGGAAGAGTATCGCGGCGATACGTTCCTGCGCTTTGTTCAGATGAAATCAATGTAAGGCGAACTGCCAAGGCCAGGTGCTATATTCAGGAACTTTCCTCTGCCGGAGTAGCGATATGCTGTATCTGCTCATGTACGACTTCGTCGACGACTACCTGGAACGCCGTACCGCGCTGCGTCCAGAGCATCTGACCCTTTGCAAGCAGGCCGTCGCCCGCGGCGAGATGCTGGCCGGTGGTGCGGTCGGCAACCCGCCCGAGAGTGGATTGCTGCTGTTCCAGGGCACGGCCGAGCATGCCGAGAAGTTCGCAGCAGCCGACCCCTACGTGACCCGAGGGCTGGTGACGCGCTGGCAAGTCAAGCCGTGGACCACGGTGGTGGGTATAGCGGAGCTGGTTCCCCACCCTCTCTGAGCGACAATCCCGGCCGTCCTGGCGGCTGGGAACCAGTGACATCCGCTTCTTTCCCCGCGCCAAGCATACCGATTAAAAACATTCACCAGCATATCCCCGGCGAAGACGCCATAATTACGGCTACTGAATACAGATCGACGGCCCGACAAGACCGCACCCCGGCCACGCCCGGGGCAACATCGCCCAGGAGACCGCATGCCAGCGCCACAAGCCTTTGCCCGTACCGTCCGCCATCCCGGCCTGCCCGAGCCAGAGCGCATCGTGACCCTCGAAGGCCAGGCCATGCAGCTCGATTTCACGCTGGAAGCTGGCCTGAACCTGCGCGATGCCATGAGCATCCCCCTGTCCCGCGCCGGGCTCGCCGGCGGCACCGTCCGCTTTGCCAACCTGCCCCTCTCCGAGCTGCATTTCCTGATGCCGGCGCTGGCGGTGGACGACCAGCATGCCGCCTTCTACAGCGCCCCACAGGCCATGGAGGAAGGCACCCTCATCGAATATGCCTGTGCCACCTATGGCCGCAAGGATGGCGAACCCTTCGTGCACTGCCACGCCGTCTGGCGTGGGCGCGATGGCCAGCGCCAGGGCGGTCACCTGATGATGGACAAGACCATCGTCGCTGCCGCCACCCCCGCCCAGGCCTGGGGCCTGCATGATGCCACCATGGCCACGCGCTACGACCCGGAAACCAACTTCACCCTCTTCTACCCCACCCGGCTGCGCGACGCGCCACCCGCCGCCAGCGGCAAGCGGGTGGTATTGGCCCGCATCCGTCCAGACCAGGACCTGACCATCGCCGTCGAGCAAGCCTGCGCCGCCCACGGGATAACCCACGCCATCGTGCGCGGCAGCGTGGGCAGCATCATCGGCGCCGAATTCGAGGATGGCCGCGTACTGGATGACCGTGCCACCGAAATCCTGATCCGCTCAGGCGAGGTACGACAAGGCCGCGGCCGCCTCGACATCGGCCTGATCAATCCCCAGGGCGAGGTCTGCGAGGGCGTGCTGGCGCGTGGCGTCAATCCGGTACTGATCTGCTTCGAACTGGTCCTCGAAGAACAATGAAAAACGGCAGCCCGCCGTGGGCTGCCGTCCTTCTCCCCTTACTACCCCTCTATTTACCCCCCTATTTCCCTCCCCCCGGGAATCAGGCGCCGACCAGTTTCTTGAAGGTCGGCAGCACGGCCTCACCCTTGAAGGGCTTGACGATCCAGCCCTTGATGCCGGCGGCCTTGCCGCGTTCCTTCATGATGGGCGAGTTCTCGGTGGTCAGCATGATGATGTTCACGCTGGCATTGCCCAGTTCGCCACGGATCTTCTCGGCCATGGTCAGGCCATCCATGTTGGGCATGTTCACGTCGGAGACGACCAGCTTGATCGACGGATCGCCCTTGAGCTTGGCCAGGCCGTCACGGCCGTCGACGGCCAGCGCCACGTCCAGGCCGTTTTTCTTCAGGAAGTCGCCCACTTCGGCGCGCACGGTGCTCGAATCGTCCACTACCAGGATTTGTGCCATGTTGAATGCTCTCTCTCGATGATGAAGGTGATGATGTGTCGTTGATGGATGCGGATGGGCTCAGAACAGCTCCAGCTCACCCGACTCGAACAGGTCCTCGACCGATGCCTGGTTCTCGGAAAAGTCCTCAGGCGACCAGGACAGGTTGAAGATGAAACGTTGCAGCAGCACCATGGGCAGGCCATCATCGCGCCGCAACACGTACTTGAAGCACAGTTGCGCATCGTCGGAGCCGAACGAGATGTAGCGGTGCTGGTGGTTGATGATGATGGGCACCTGGCTGGACTGCTGGATGGGCTGGCTCTGGTTGATGAAGCGGTTCTTGAACCAGCCCCAGATCAGGTTGGTCAGTTCGCCCAGGGCATTGTTGAGCTCGCGGAAATCCCCGGCCTCGCTGGGCGCCAGGGTCTGCAGGCTCCTCTGCTCGGCTTGCAGCATCATGTAGCCACGGCACCAGCTGCTCTCCAGCGGAATGAGCGTGAATACCTCGCCGAAGATGATGCGGTCCCGTACCAGGTAAGGCTGTTCGATCTCCACCCTGACGCCGGGAAACTGGTTCTCCAGCACCATGCGACTGATCTCGGCGATGCCGCGCACCAGTGCATTCGGGTAGCGCAGGCTGAAGATCGATGCCTCCAGCGCCGGCGCCAGCGCCTCGATGTCCTCGATACGATAGATGGCGCAGAACAGTTCGCTTTCGCCGGCCCCCAGCGGTGTATCCGGCGCCTCGCGGCGGCGACGCAGGAAGATCGGCAGCTCCGGACGGATCTCACGGATGCGGCGCGCCAGGCCACGGCCGTCCTCGCCCAGCCCGGCCAGGCTTTCCGAGAGCATGATGCCGCCCAGGTCGACGTTGCTGCGCAATACCGCCATCACATGCTCTTCATGCGCTTTCACGCCGACCAGGTTGTGGCGCTCG